>JAKAAU010000020.1 GCA_021802165.1 Thermoplasmata archaeon | reverse complement strand
AGTTCAGGAACTGGCATTTACACTGGCAGATGGATTTTATTATATTGAAATGGGCATAAATGCGGGGTTGAATGTTGATGATTTCGCGCCTAGAACATCGTTTTTCTTTAATTCTTCTATCAATTTCTTCGAGGAAATTGCCAAATTCAGGGCAGCGAGACGCATATGGGCAACTGTGCTGAAAGAGAAATACCATGCAAAGGATCCAAAGAGCATGGCATTAAAATTCCACACACAGACATCTGGATACACCCTTACATGGCAGCAGCCTCTGAACAACATAGTTAGAACAACAATAGAGGCAATGGCAGCTGTGTTAGGAGGTACTCAGAGTCTACATACCAATTCATATGATGAGGCATGGGCACTTCCAACAGATGATGCTGTTAAAGTTGCACTGAGGACACAGCAGATAATTGCAGAAGAAACTGGAATAACCGATGTTATTGATCCTCTGGGCGGATCCTATTATCTTGAAAGGCTTACATGTGAAATGGAGGTGGAAGCATACAAGTATTTTTCGGAAATTGAAAAAATGGGTGGGATTCTCAGTGCTGTAAAGTCAGGATATTTACAGAAAGAAATAGCCGATACATCCTATAAAAAACAGATCAGAATAGAAAAAGGAGACGATGTAATAGTTGGAGTAAATAAGTATGTGGATAAGGATGAAAAGCCCATAAACACGTTGAAAATCAGTGATGTGGCAGAGAAAGGGCAGATCAGGAGTTTGGAGTATATCAGGAAGAAGAGGGATGAATCTAGGGTTTCCAGATCCCTCGAGAAGCTGCATAAGGCAATGGAGGATGACAGCGTAAATCTCATGCCATATATAATGGAATGTGTAAGAAACTACTGCACACTGGAAGAAATATCAAATGTAGGGAGGGAGATATTTGGTGAATGGAAAGAGCCAAAAATATACTGAAGCACCTGTAAAGGTTCTGCTGGCAAAACCGGCAATAGACGGACATGATCGTGGTATATTTGTTCTGGCAAAGGCGTTCAGAGATGCGGGTATGGATGTTATTTACGCTGGACTGTTGCCGACGCCGGAGGAAGTGGTCGATACTGCCATCAATGAGGATGTGGACGTAATAGCCCTGAGCCTTTTGAACGGAGCACATATGACCGCATTCAGAAATGTCATGGAAATACTTAGAAAACGTGGCGTAAATGATATAGCTGTGGTCGGAGGTGGAATCATACCTGATGAGGATAAACCTGCCCTAGAAAAGATGGGAATAACGGGGAACTTCGGACCCGGAACTCCCCTCAGCGTAATAATAGATCATATTAAGTTTAGAGCAAGGGAAGTAAGGAAATTGAGAGAAAATGAATACTGATATTCTGGTACAGGGCATATTAAAAGGGGATTACAGGGCGATTGCCCGATCAATCTCCATTATAGAAAATTCTGGCTATGAAGCAAGGAAAGACATAATCAGCAGGATATATCCATACGGTAAGGCGAAGATTGTCGGTATTACCGGACCCCCTGGAGTGGGAAAAAGCACCGCCATAGGTACTCTGGCACCTTTGCTAGCTACACATGGAAGAGTTGCGGTGCTTGCTATAGACCCTGCAAGCCCATTTTCTGGGGGTGCTATACTTGGAAACAGAATAAGAATGCAGGCTGCCCTGAGCAAGAAAGGAATATATATGAGAAGCACGTCCAACAGGCTTTACAACGGAGGTTTATCTGAATACACATGGGACATTGTAAAGGTACTGGAAGCCGCAGGCAATGATTTCATCATACTGGAGACTGTTGGTTCAGGACAGGCAGATGTGGATATTATGAACATAGCAGATATAACATGTGTATTTCTTGCACCGGGTCTGGGAGATGAAATACAGGCAATAAAATCAGGTATAATGGAAATAGGGGATATATTTGTAATTAATAAAATCGATCGTGAGGGTTCATATCTCGCAATCAAGGATATAAGGGAATCGCTTAACATGAGCAATAAACTGGAAACTCCGGTTATTGGAGTCAATTCGCTTACAGGGGAAAACTATGATGAAGTGGTAAAAAGTATACTTGAAATACGGCCAAAAAATCCACGTGAAAAATATTATAAAAAACTTAAAATGGTTGTCATGGAAGCTATTTACAATGAATATTCAGACTATGTTGACAGGATAGAATTTGAAGATAACCCTCTGAATGAAGACCCGTACACAATGGCGGAACAAATACTGGTAAGGGATAACAAAAACTTCGGGGAAGTAAAGGACAGGTAATGAGAGTATACAAATAATTGTAGAAACAGGAATGACTGAAATTTTTTCACCTTATTGCCATAAAATAAGTGTATGATGAATATTAACGTAAACTTTTAGTACTCATAATTTATATTTGAAATATGTACAGACCGTTAAAATATTACTCTGATGAGTTTATGAAGAATATTAACAACAGGGCAAGGGAAATTATGAGCTATATGTATCCAGCTGTTACAATGTATGAAGATAATGGATATATAGGAATTGAGGCAGACCTTCCGGGATTTGACAGAAACGATATAAAGGTTACACTTGAAAAAAATGCCATAGTGATAAGGGCAGATAGAGAAATAAAACCTGAAGGTACAGTATTTGAAAATCAGAGGCCTGATAAGGTTTTTAAAAGAATGTCACTTCCTTTAGAAGTTGACACTGAACAGGATTTTACAGCAAGATATACTGATGGTGTGCTTTCGTTGAGGATACCTGTTAAGAATGTAAAAACCGTAAAAATTGAGTGACAGATTAATTAAATATTTTTATTTATTTTTTAATATTAATAAAAATAAAACTATATCCACTACCATTATTATATATGAGATTAATGGATGAATTCTTGAAAATAAAACCATTGCAATAAACACCGCCGATAGGAACACTGTTGCGGGAAGTTTCTTAGTTTCCTGAACCGGCACTTCCTGTTCTTCCAGCCTCCGTTTCATGAGGGGGAGAACATCGAGCCCCTTTTCCAGAGAAATTACAGCTTTTTGTGCAAATTCATTCAATTCCTTCTTGTAAAGCTCCTGAAGCATGCCCTCATTGTAAAGAATATCTCTGAGCACGATAACAAACTTGAAATTCGGATCAAGTGTTTTGCAGATACCCTCAAGAAGGGATGACATTCTCATATAAAGTACAAGTTCCCGTGGAAGGTGGAATGGAAACTCAAAGATTACATTATTTGCAATTGCGAGTAGTTCCCTAATGTCCATTTCATTAACATTTGTTCCGGAGAGATTAGCTATGGAAAGCTCTATTCCCTTTCTCACTATTCCCCTGTTTGCAGCCGGTGAAAGTGCATTTAATTGAATCAGAGAATCCATTATGGTATCAGGGTCCTTGTTGATCAATCCATCATAAAGCTTTAAAAGTTTAAACCTGGTTTCATCATCCAGTTTTCCCACCATCCCAAAATCATAAAGTATAATTCTACCGTCCTTCGAAATAGATATGTTCCCGGGATGTGGGTCTGCATGGAATATATCGTTTCGCAAAAGCATGCGTATAAAGGTTATATCCAGATCATGAGCAAGCTTTGGAAGATTTGCTCCATTTTCACCAAGTTTTTTAACATCTGTAACTTTTATTCCTTCAATGTATGTAAGTATTAAAACCTGCTTTGAAGCAAACAAAACATCGGGTATAATTATATCGTATTTCTTTATATTAGCCCTTATTCTCTTTATATTATCAGCTTCGATGAGATAATTTGTTTCATCGTAAATTCTGGCAGAAAAATCAGAGATCACATTTGAGATGCTTATATAGAGAAAATTATCTATGAATCTCTTGAATAGATTGAGCAATTTTTTTATAATAATTAGATCCCTTTTGAGTACTCTGTCTATATCGTGCCTGTTTACCTTTACAGCGGCGTCTATTCCCCTGTATCTCGCTCTATAAACCTGGCCCAGTGATGCACCTGATATAGCATCCTCATCGAATTCATCAAAAACCTTATCGAGATTTCCAACATTTTCTTCTATTAGTCTACGTGCATAGGCAAAATTATCCGGCGGTACCCTGTCCTGAAGATCAGAGAATGCCTTTAAATATTCCTTTGGCAATAAATCAGGACGGGCAGAAAGCACCTGCCCAAGTTTGATAAATGTTGGACCCAGTTGGATGAATGTATTTACTGCTGTTCTACCATGCTTCTCAATTCTGTAATCATATTCCTCCTGACGCCTTGATTTTTTTCTATCAGAACTGAATTTGAGGAAGACTGGGAGCAGCTTAAATAAATATCGAATTTCTGTACTTCTTACCTTTTTAACGTCATCATTCACTGTTGCAAATTCATAACGGCTTTTTAATACTTACTAGCAAAAGATTATTATTCCTATTTTGTTTTCTGTGTTGATTTTAATTCGACGGAAGAATATTGAATTGTATATCCACGCTCAGGGATCTATCCTCAGAAATTTTAATAAAAGAAAATCAGACAAGATAATTATTACTTATTTATTATACCATTATATATCATACAGGTTTTCATATAATCCTTAAAAAATTTTATAAAAAAAAATAAATGCATGTTCCGGATTTCATACAGTGAAAAATATAGAAATATCTCCATCTATCATATCAAGCAATCTCCTAGAACTTGGAAATCAGATAAAACAGTGTCAGGTAGCGGGTGCAGAATCATTCCATTTAGACATTATGGACGGGCATTTTGTTAATAATATAACCATGGGACCTGATCTTGTTTCCGCGATAAGACGGGCAACTGGCCTGAGGCTTGATTGCCATCTTATGATTGAACGCCCAGATAAGTATTATAAATCATTTATTGAAGCTGGGGGGAACGTACTTCTTGTTCATTATGAAACACCTATTGAAGTTGGTAATTTCCTCAAGAAGCTGGGAGATGAAAACATACGCTATGGCATAGTTATAAATCCAGACACAGACATAAAAAAGGTCTATAAATTTGTCCCTACATCGGAAATTGTTCTTGTTATGTCTGTATACCCGGGATTTTCTGGCCAGAAATTTATTGATAAATCTCTGGATAAGGTCAGAGAATTGAGAAAATTCATAGATGAAAACTATTACAATACAAAAATAGAGATAGACGGGGGAATCAATGCAGAAACTGGTAAACTGGCGAGGGAAGCAGGTGCAGATATACTGGTATCTGCCTCATATATTTTCGGTAACAACATTGAAAACAGCATAAAAAAATTAAAATCCCTATAGGTCAAGGATTATTCTCCCGTTTATTCTATCCCTGAAGGCATGAAGTGCTTCTTTTATGTCCCACAAGCTGAATTCTTTGTAGACAGGAAGATCAAAATGCTTTTCCTCCATGAGAGCAAGGAGTTCTGATAAATCCTTTCTGTTACCACCTGTGGATCCAATGACCCTCAATTCATTTGTGTATATATTTGCTATATCCATATCCGCAATTTTACCAGTTAAAACACCGTATGTTATAATTCTGCCCTTTCTTTTCAGATGTTTTATCGAGTCGCTGAAGAGTTTCCCGCCCAGGGGATTTATTATTATATCGGCATGGAAATCTTCAGGTACCACATCAAGTACCTTTATCCCTGACGATTCTAGGCTTTTATTTCTGGAATATACATAAACATCGAGTCCCATTTGCCTGGCTATCTGAACTGTAAATATACCAGTGTTGCCTGCCCCATACACAAGTATTTTTTCATTCACAAGTGGACCTGCCATTTTCAATGCCCTGTATGATGTTAATGCACCTATCCCGACACTAACTGCGGTGTTATCATCCATGTTATCAGGAACTTTGAAAAGATTCTGTTCTCCTATTTTTATATATTCAGAGTACCCGCCGTTGGAAATCACGCCCCATATGCCACCGTTATAACAGAGATGCTCGTCTCCGGAATAGCACATCTCGCAACTATTATCAAAAATTCTATTGTATACTATAACACGATCTCCTTTCTTTATTGTCTTACCATCCTCCATGGCTATGCCCATTACCTCTGAACCTGGTATATGTGGCACGGGATATACATTATAAACGACCTTGCCGTCAATAATATTATAATCCAGTGGATTGAGCCCTGCCTTGATAACACGAATTTTTATTCCAGTACCCTCCAGATTTCTCTCTACTACTCTTACGTTATCTATTCCAGGTTTTGAAAACTCTATAACTTTCATAAAGTAATATCGGAAATAACTATTAAATTTAATTGCTTCCCTGTAATTTTCCGAAAATATTTAAAATATTATTTTTGGTTCTCTATTTCTGATTTCAGCGACTTCAATGATAAATCCCCCGGCGAGGTTATCAGAGCACTGTTCAGTACATCAAGGGCCTTATCCTTTTTGCCCATTAAAAGGTAGATATGTGCTTCGTCAATGTAATACTGCGGGTTTCTGGCCAGCTTCAGGCAGTCCTCTATATCTCCTAGTGCGTCCTCATATCTTTTTAATTGAATAAAAATCTGCGATCTCTTGTAGAGAAAGACCGGGTCTGTAGAGTTCAAATAAACAGCCTTATTGTAATCCTCCAGCGCCAGATCATGCTCTCCCATTTTCCAGTAAACATTGCCCCTGTTGTAATAATAATCGGGCACGTCATCCTCGATTTTTATTGCCGCGTCAAATTCATGCATTGCGTCTTCCAGTTTATTCATATCATCATATATTGATCCCAGTGTATTATGGTAATCTCCCCTGTCACTACTGAATTCTATAGCCTTCTGACAGTCCCTTATCGCATCATTATACATTCTCAAAGAATAATAAGCTAATGCGCGATTAATATAATAATCCGGATCCGTCTTAATCAGATTAATCGCTTTGGTGAATTCCTTAACTGCGTCAGAGTACTGCATTACATTGAAATATGATATTCCCCTCTCATTATAATCGTCTGCCTCATCATCTTTTTTATATACGTAATTTTCCGCCATAGTATAAGACATATAAAAGGCATATATTAACATTAAGTGGAAATAAACATGAAAAAAGTTAATAATAATTCAACTGATTACCTTATAAATTGAAAAACATAGAGATATATAAAAATCAATTAAATAGCTTAAGAGAAAGAGTTAATCTAAAGTTAGAAGATTACTTTAAGTTCAAACTTGATGAATGCGATGATCAAATAATAAGGAATGTTATAATAAAGTTAAAAGAATTTACGATGAACGGTGGGAAACGTGTCAGACCCATACTAATGATAATGGGATATAACCTGTTTTCGGAAATCAACGAAAATATCATAAATGCATCAATTTCCATAGAAATGGCACAGTCTTTCCTTTTAATACACGATGATATAATGGACCAGAGTGACATACGCAGAGGTAAACCCAGTTTTCACAGGGCAGTTGAGAAGTCATTACATCTTGATGGCGCAGGGCGAATGGCGGAGAATATAGCAATAAGCGCCGGAGATTTGATAGATACTTTTTCCCATGAGGCACTATTGCGCTCTGGTTTTCCCATTGAGAACCTCCTTGATGCTGATTTTCAATTTTCGAAAATAATAGAAGATACAGGTAAAGGTCAGATCCTGGATATATATTCTTCACTTGAGGATGTTTACAGTGAAGATCGGCTTTTAAAACTCCATTTCCTCAAAACGGCAAGATATACTATACAGGGGCCAATGTTAATGGGCGCACTTCTCTCTGGAAACAAAAAATACCTGAATGAAATAGAGGAATTCGGGAAAAACGCAGGAATAGCATTTCAGCTTTACGATGACATGCTGGGCCTTTTCGGAGATGAGAAAAAAACAGGGAAGTCTATTAAAAGTGATGTAAACGAGGGTAAAAAAACCCTTTTAATGATAAAAGCTTATGAAAGTTCTGACAATATAACTCGTAAATTTATCGACAAATGCCTGAATAGTGGTGACATAAGTGATTCAGATTTTGAAAAATTGAGAAAAATAGTAAGGGATTCCGGATCGCTTGAATATACAAAGCAAAAGATAGATGAGTATAACACCAGGGCCAGTGAGTCTATAAGACAAATTGATGGAAATCAAGATGCGGCGGAAATGCTGAATTTTCTTCTGGAATATTTAATAAAAAGGGAAAATTAATATTTAGGCATATGCTGTGAATACATTTCTTTCAGGGTACTATCATCTATATGTGTGTAAATCTGTGTTGTTGCCAGACTGGAATGGCCCAGAATTTGCTGAATAAACCTGATATCACCACCATTTCTTAATATTGATGTTGCAAATGTGTGCCTCAGCACGTGTGGAGTGACCTTTTTAGTTATTCCAGAATTTTCAGCAACCCTTTTAACCATACGTTCAACAGTGCTGGTATTGAATTTTGTTTTCTTATTGGAAATGAACAAATAATTATTGTTAGACCTTATTTTTATACGTTCCCTCATATAGCTCTTTATATGATCTTTGCAGATATCCGGCATGACTACAATTCGATCTTTATCTCCCTTTCCTGCATGAACATATATGATATTTTCTTCAAAATCTACATCCCCTATCTCCAGATTGACAAGTTCACTGACCCTGAGTCCGGTATATAGAAAAACGGATAATACTGCTATATTACGGTTATTGCTTGATCCATTCAGGAGTACGCCTGCATCCTTCTGGTTAAGATAAACGGGCATTTTCTGAGACCGCCTGGGAGGAACAAGATTGGGTGGTATATCTATATTTTTAAATTTGTAATATAGTTTCACGGCTTTCATGGCAAGATACTGGGATGCCTTGGAATACCGTTTTTCAATAACAATAAAATTTTTGTAATTTTCGATGTCTTCAAAACTAACGACTGCGATATCTTTATTACAGTAAGAAAGGAATCCGGAAATGAGAAATTTGTACTCCTTAATAGTATAAAAGCTTTTTCGTTCCGTAATCATGAATCTTTCAAAAGATTTCAGTTCCCTTTCTACGTCCATTTTTATGTATATATTATCGCCTCTTATTATTTATGATTTTTACCTTTCATGAATTCCGTAAGTGTCAATATCGTTGTTTCCAGTTTCGGCAGTTTTATAGTATGAAATTACCATGGCAAAAAATAGTATTGACAGCCCCTCTACTATCAAATAACCTGATCGAATTCCGTTGTACTGCGAGGTATTTATAGGGGAAACCCGTAATATCATAGCCATGGCAGAACCTGCAATAATAAAAATGGCGGATGATGCTATAAGTATCATTCTGTTTCTTCTCATGGTTATGTCAGGAAATAGAAGACCTACGGCTATAAATACATCCCCGAAAATCAGGAATATGGGAAATATTCTGGGTATCACACCGGAGTAGTAGTCCGATTGAAAATACTGTGAAAGCTTGTCCCCCGGAATTAAGAAAATAAACAGGTATGTAACTACAACAATCACCGTTCCAGTTGCCGAAAATATGCTATACCTGTTCATGATAATATTAATTGTCTGACGTATATAAACATTTCGAAATAATAAGTTTGCGACGTAAAAAATATATTTTTGGCATACGTTGTTCTTCTATTAATACGTAAATTTATATTCTAATTGAATATCATAAAATCATGGAATTCAATAAAATCAAGGCCATGCATTTTCCGAACGATGTTTACATAGGTCATGATGCAATACAGAATATACGCCATGTTGCAGAAAAAAACTTAAAGTCAGGATCAATATTAATAGTTTCAGGAGAAAAAACATATAAAATTGCAGGGGAAGCAGTTAAAGAAAAGCTTCAAGGTCTTGATTGTCACATTCTGATGACTGGAAACGCAACAATGGATGCTATTAAAAAAGCTAAAGATGAAATTTCTGGCATCAGGATAGGACTTGTAATAGGGGTTGGTGGAGGATCTAAAATAGATATGGGCAAAAAACTTGCGTATGACCTTGACGTTCCATTTATAAGTGTACCTACTGCACCGAGCCATGACGGAATTGCATCTCCACGGGCGTCTATATACGATGGAAAATCTTTTCTATCTATAGAGGCTACCATGCCATCATCCATACTGGCCGATACAAAGATAATGGTCAAAGCCCCATATAGATTTGCAGCAGCAGGTGCTTCAGATGTTATCGCAAATATAACTGCCGTAATGGACTGGAAAATGGCAAACAGAATAAAGGGAGAATCTTTCAGCACAACTGCCGCGGTAATCTCTGAGTATTCTTCCAGAGACCTGATAGAAAACGCAAATATGATACAGCCTGGTCTGGAATCAAGCATATGGCTGATAACCAAGCAGATACTAGCTTCCGGGACGGCTATGGCAATAGCCGGATCCTCGAGACCCGCGAGCGGTAGTGAACACCTATTTGCACATGCTCTGGAGATTCTGGGGAGTGGAACGGCAATGCATGGCGAGCAGGTTGCCATGGGTTCACTGGCGTCAATGTACCTTCATGGCGGTGACTGGAAAATGCTTTACGAAACATATAAAAAGATAGGCGTTTCAACTAAAGTTGCTGATTATGGTATTCCAAATGATACTGCTATAAAAGCGCTTTCTATTGCTCACAGACTCCGTCCACAACGGTATACAATACTCGGTGAGACAGATTTAAGTGAGGATGTTGCGAGAAATGCGCTAAAAATAACAGGAATAATATAAATTTTATATTATAATGTGTGTTTGAAATGCCATTATGCTGTGAGCTACCTCATGCCAAGGCGATGAGGCTTCCTGATTCATTGACAATGCTTACCCTTACATATGGACTTATATTTAATCCTTCAAGGGCAGGGGCATCAATCTCCACAGGCGTAAATTCCCTTAAACGCTCCATAGGTACATTTATTTTATATTTTTCATTTATTTTTTTGATTCCATAGTGCATGTCATTTAATGCAGAATTATAATCCCTGTCTATTATTAATCCACAGTAATTACATCTGTATGTTCTCTCATCTAATTTGATATCATATTTATTATGGCAGTTAGAGCATTCCTTTGTAGTTGGTATGAATCTATCCAGCAGTATAAAGGTTGAAGCCTTATATTTAAGTGCTTCTATTATTCCCCCTATGCTGGTTGATTCTATTCTCTTGCTCCATAGCCTCTGCCATGCAGATATATTATCATCCTGTGTTATTACAATATCAAAATTGGCTGTTAGATAATGGACTATTTTATTTACTGTGTCCTTTCTCTTATTTTGTTATTTTATTCTGCTCTATGTTTAGTCTATTTTTTAGCTTGTAATAGTTATTTGAGTTTTCAACCTTTTTAGATAATCTTCTCTGTATTCTCTTCTCTCTTCTGGATTTCGGTATGTTATAGTTTATGATAAGGCCATTTGATAGTGTTAATTGATTTTTGATTCCGAGGTCAAAGGAAATCATTTTCTGTTCTTCCATTGGCAGTGCTGGTTTCTCCTTATCCTTATATGCAGTTATATTCACGTAATAATTACTGTTATCCCTAACTAATACGGCACTTGCAGGTTCTAATGATGTATTGAGGTTATCCAATCCATTTACCTTCAATTTCTGCTTTATTCCCTGTATTTTGATATATTTGCTATCTATTATTTTATATGTATTATTGTACTGCTTCAATGGTATTGATGATACCCTGGATTTGTATTTTAATCTACCAACAGGAAATCCCTTCTCCTTAAGTTCATGGAGACCTTTAATATTATCCATTGCCCTCTGAACGAGCTCCTGCTTCATCTGTGATGATATGTATTTCAACGTTCTTATTTCATATTGTTCTTAACGTATACAGGCACTTCATTGAGTTTATAATCTGTATTGAATATGTCATTATTGAATTCATTGTTGATTACATAGTTGTACAGCCATTTGGCTTCCAGAAATAATTTCTTTAAGATCACTACTGTATTCCTGTTCAGCTTATCACTGTCTATC
>JAKAAU010000019.1 GCA_021802165.1 Thermoplasmata archaeon | reverse complement strand
AAAACTATTTTCGCGGGTTTTTCTGCAAATAAATTCGATATCGGCACCTGAATAATGTTCGGTTTTCTTTGCCAGTACATCATAATCAATGTTTTTTACAGCCTTAACTTTCATGAGATTGAGCTCGAGTATTTTTTTTCTTGCCTCATAATCCGGCAATGGAACATATATTTTAACATCAAATCTACCGGGTCTCATAATGGCTTCATCTATCTTCCATGGGTTATTTGTGGCAGCGATAATAAAAACATTTTTATTTTTCTGGGAATTTAGACCTCCTACTTCCTGCAATAACTGTGAAACTCCACGCTGGGAGGCGTCTGAATCTGATGTATCTCTCCTGGGCACCATGGAATCTATCTCATCAAAGAATATTATGGAAGGAGACAGTAGATACGCTGCCTTGAACAGTGAGGATATATTTTTTTCAAATTCCCCGAAGAATTTGCTTGATAGGGATGACTGGTTTACATTTATAAAATTAGCCTTGACTTCATTAGCTATAGCCTTAACTATGAATGTTTTGCCAGTACCGGGAGGACCGAACAGTAGCATTCCACCCCCGAAGTTTATATCATATTCCTCGGATAATTCTTTATATCTCATCGGATATATTATTTTTGACATGATCTCATTTTTTACGTCGTTTAAACCTGCCACATCATTGAAGGTAACATCAGGAATTTCCGGTTCACTAATGTCCAGCGATGCAAGGATTTTCTTTCCCTCTGATGCCTTATCGGTGGTAACTGAGTCCTTATCAAGAGATTCTATAATTTTTAATATTGCGGCTGCCTGATCCTGTTTTTTTCTTTTCAAGGCGCCGGGGAGTGTTTTAGTTAGCTCCGTGATTTTATCATAAGCGATTTTATAAAGTTTTATAGCTTCATCCTTATTTCCCTTGGTTTCAGAATTTATTGCTCTTTCCAGGTATTCGTTTATTTCTTTTATTTTTGCGTCGTAATTCATAGATCACCTATTTATCAATAACAGTACCTTTATTAAATAATTTATATTTTTTCCAGCCGCAGATTATTGTATTTAATTCAAGTTTAATTTCATATTCTTCTGGAAAAATTGCAAAGCCTACCATTTTATTCCAGACAAATTTCGAAAAAAATAGATAATCTTTATCACCATCTCCTTCAAATAAGACCATGTTAACCTTTGTACCGTTCAAAATACCCAGGTCCGGCATTGCAACGTCTGTTTGTTTTTCCTGGTCTGCAGCACGGTTTATATCCGTTATTGCACCTGCTACAAGACATCCTGAATGTACATTATACATTTCTAGAATTTTTTTTGATACATTAATGTAATTAGCAGATGTTGTTTTATTCTGAATTTCAGAATTATAATGGTGCAGAATCCCTATAACTATAAGTGTCATCAAGACATCGATTATTAATAAAACTCCATTATATAAATTTATTTATTAGAATCACATTCATGCTTTTCCATTTTAAATCAGGCGATTCTCCCCCCATATGAGTAAATATCTACAAAATTATTTATATTATAAATCGGTAGACACTGATATGAAATTGAATTATAGAAAATTGAAATTGCCGCTGAAAAGCCCTTTTACCACAAGCTTTGGCACTGATACAGATAAGGATGTTTTTGTTTTTATTCTGGAACATAATGGTATAACAGCTTATTCAGAAAGTGTAACAGACGAGAATCCATTTTATGGGCCTGAAGACAATTATACGGCATTCCATATTATAAAAGATTATCTTTCACCCATTGTGAAAGAACTACCAGAACCTGCTGAATTTAATGAGAGATCACAATTCATAAAAGGCAATAATATGGCAAAGGCTGCTATGGAAATGTTACTATATGATTATCACGCAAAACTGAAAGGCCAACCACTGGATAAATTCATGGGAAAATCCAGGGGCTATGCAGATGTTGGAATCTCCCTGGGAATGGACAATATTGAAACAACACTGAAAAAAATACAGGATGCCCTGGACAGAGGTTATAAGAGAATCAAGGTAAAGATAATGAAAGGAAAGGAAATGGATATATTAGGTTCCGTGAGGGATAGCTTTCCAGATATCACATTAAGTGCAGATGCAAATAGCGATTACACTGAGAAAGATTTTGATCTTGTCAAGAAAATTGATAGATATGATCTTGTTTATCTGGAACAGCCACTGTATCATGATGATATAATTTATCATGCAAGACTTGCAAAGCAAATGTCCACACCAATATGCCTGGATGAATCAATAACATCACCTGAGAAGGCACAGAAAGCATTTGAAATGGATGCCTGTAAGGTTATAAACATTAAGGAGGGACGGTTGGGTGGCATCGAAAATTCACTTACTGTTATGGACATAGTAAAATCATTCAATGGCCATGTATGGATCGGCGGAATGCTTGAAACCGGAATTGGCAGGGCCTTCAATGTATCTATAGCGTCACTGGAAGGTATTAATTACCCGGGCGACACGTCTCCAAATGATAAATATTTCTTACATGATATTGTTAAAAATCCATTCAAAATGGTCAATGGCACTATAAAACCTAACAAAGGGAAGGGTACAGGGATACTTATCGATAAGGAGTATCTGAATAAATACACTATTGCTGAAGGTGTTTTATAATGAAGGATATACTGGAATATTTCAATATGCAGAAAAATACTATGATTTTAGACCTGAAAACGCTGATCGAAATGGAAACCCCATCAACGGAAAAGCCAATGCTGGACAAATTTGCATCTTTCATGAGTGAATATATAAAGAAACATACCGGAATATATCCGGAGATTATTGATTCTGAAAAAGCCGGAAAAATACTGCGACTTAAAATACAGGGAAAAAACGCGGAGCAGGTACTGCTTCTCTGCCATTACGACACGGTATTTCCTGCAGGAACACTTAAAATCAGGCCGTTCAGGATTGCTGATGGTAAAGCGTATGGGCCGGGCATCTTTGATATGAAAACTGGAATTGTACAGACTATTTATGCACTTAAAGCCCTGATTAAGAATAATCAGTTGTTGAACAGTGTTGTTCTATTGATTACCTCTGATGAGGAAATTGAATCGGCTTCGTCCAAGGATATTATTATAGACGAGGCAAAAAAATCATTGTATACCCTTGTAATGGAGCCATCTCTAAACGGGTCTTTGAAAACAGAGAGAAGCGGTGTTGGAACTATTACTGTTACTGTTTATGGTAAAGCCTCCCATGCCGGCCTTGACCCTGAAAGTGGTGCAAATGCAATATATGAATTGGCATTTATGATACCGGACATTATTTCTCTCAATGATAAAAATAAGGGAACATCACTGAACCTTGATGTAATAAATGGCGGAAATAGAACAAATGTCATTCCTGACTTCTGTCAGGGCATCATGGATATACGGTACCGTATACCGGATGAATCTGATAGAGTTATTAAAGTATTGAATGAAATTCCTGTAAAAATAAAAGGAACCAGAAGGCAGTTGGAATACACACTGAGACCCCCGCTTATAAAAACGGCAAAATCGGAGGAACTTTATAAAAAAGTCAAAAAACTTGGATCGGAAATAGGACTTGAACTTTCACAGGCCTCTGTGGCGGGGGGAAGCGATGGAAATTTCTGCTCCTATTACTGCCCAGTCATAGATGGGCTGGGTGCTGTGGGTGCCGGTGCACATTCGGACAGTGAATACGTGATTGTAGATAAAATTCCGGAGCGAACTGCCCTTCTGTATCTAATATTACAGAATATACATTGAATATTATTTATGATATTATAATTATTCATCATTTTCCTGGATGATGCCCGCAATGCTCTTATTTATATTTCTCCAGAGTTTGCTTCTTTTTTCCATGTAATTAATTTCATCTCGGGAAATTAATAATTTTGGAATAGATTCGGGTATATAGTAGTTTTCATAATCTTTTAAAACAAGAGATTCAACAATACTTTCCATTACAATTATTTTATTGTTCGTTCTGTTTTTTTTATAGCTATGCTTAAAAGGTTTTAATCCTGAAAACTTACTAATGATAAATGCAACATATGATATATAATGTGGTTCAATATGTAAGATGTTTATATCCCTGAAATCATAATTTGCTCCTATGATAGCATCCCTGAAATCCCGAATTCTCTCTATTGCGGTTCTTTTCCCTTTATTCCTGTATTCAATGGAATCATAATGATATGAAGGGAATGCAATTAAACTGCCTATCTGTATAATTCTCGCAAGTAAATCTATATCTTCATATTCTCGCAGGTTTCTCCACCCGCCGGACCTGTGTATTAAATCTCTTGGAATTATCATAATATCCGATATAAGCACTTTTTTCTCCTGCTTCTTCAAAAAATTATGTATTATATCTGATATCTCTGGCCCGTATTTAATATGTGGATTGAATATTATCAGGATATCGCCTGTACTCTTTAAAAAAGCTAGCTGTTTTCCTGCACCGTATGTACTGAATTTCGTATTAATAAATTCAATATTTTCAGATCTAAAGTTAACTATTTCATGGGTCGAAACTATCAGTTCATATGGATACCCTATTTCCTCAGCTATACTCATAATACTTTCCACTGACTTTTTAACATCCTCTGTTATTTCCATTGCAACGGTACAGAATGATATTTTTATTCTCCTGGAATAGGATACAGGCATACTTTTTACTTCATAGGATTCCATCTTACATTACACTGAGCTACCTCATGCCAAGGCATAGAGGCTTCCTGATTCATGGACAATGTTTACCCTTACATATGGACTTATATTTAATCCTTCAAGGGCAGAGGCATCAATCTCCACAGGCGTATATTCCCTTAAGCGCTCCGCAGGTATTTTATTTATAAGAGCTGAAGCCTTAATTTAAGTGCTTCTATTATTTCTCTTATTATTATTGTTATTAAAATATATCATATAAATATTTGTATTCCAGAAATTCATCCACATCATAAACTCAGTGGCTTTCTTTCTGGTAGGTTGATTTGTAAATTGTAAGTTGAATTAAAGTTTATTGGTTCAAATAAATTTGTTCATTCTGTAAGCATTCTTCGAGCCGTTAACACTCATGGAATAATATGAACTGAGAAATTCAGAGGCTTTATAGCCGTGCCTCCTGTAAAAATTTATAGCTCCTGTGTTTTTTTCCCTGACTTCAAGAATTATTGTCTTATATCCCCTTTTTCTTGCCTCGGCTTCCATGGAATCGAGGAGCATGGAACCTATACCACGCCTGTGGTGATCCGGAATAACACCTATGCTTTCCAGATCAACAGAGGTGGAATCCATTTGGTTCATTGTTGCATATCCATAAAGTATTGAGTTTTCTTCCGCAACCATGGTGAAGCCTGCAGTATTCTTAAGCATCATTTTAAGCATATAATTTGAATAGGCGCCATCACCGAATGCTTTGTATTCTATGTTACATATGCTTTTGAAATCTGATTCCCTGTAAAATCTTACATCCATATATTCACTATTCCTGGTAAGTATATACCTGATACTTTCATAATTATTCTCCATCCTGATTGTATTCAGAGATTGCATTATAAAGATTTATGTGAAGACCCTGCAAACTGCTGTCTCTGGATATGATATTTTTCAATGAAGCGCTTATCATGGGATCAAATACCATGATTTCATGGGGTTTTATTATATTTATAACAGGTAATATATACGTCCTGAACAGTGATTCTATTATATAATCAAAGGTAACGATTCCGTTGAATTCCGTCCTTCCGAAAAGATTCAGAAATGTCTGTTTTTCCTTTGTTCTCAGCGGTATAATATTTATCATGGAAACATTGCTGGATTTTTCAGTAATTAAATGGTACTTGTTTCTATAGAATTCCTTGTCATCAAAATTCTCAGGATCATTCCCGTGTATTCCATTGAAATTTATTATGAGTTTCTCTGTTCTATCACCGTTTAGCTTCAAAACTGTAAAATCATCGATTGTAAAAAGCATGTTTATATCCTGATAATCCAGATCATCGTGCTCCAGCCCGCCAGGAATAAAATCATCTCGGTCTACATATGTGCAGTCTTCTATAATATCGACGTTGAAAAGAAAATCTATCGCATTATTCCTCAACTCATCCAGTTCATCCATGGTATCACCAAACAGTGTTCATGAACGCCACGGGGGTGATTCGAACACCCGATCCACAAGGGAACCAGCTCTCAAGGCTGGCGCCGTACCACTGGGCCACCGTGGCATTAAAAATTATTTGCGAAGCCGTCCGTTGGATCTTATAGAAGGCCTGCTCTTGTCGCTTCCTAGTCTGCCATGGCCCAGCCCCCTGTTTTTATATGCAGCAGATGTTAAACCTCTGTATGCCCTTCCCTTATTCTGTGGCTCGACTATCCATGAAATCTTCGGGTCGTTGTATATTGCAGGCACTGCCTTGTCAACAAGTATTACCTCGTAATATTTGTAAAGTCCATCCTCACCTACATAATATGAATTTAATACCTCTGTGTTGGGATATTTATCTGCAACTCTCTCTTCTGCTATAACCTGAATGTTTTTCTTGAGCGTCATTTTTGTGTAACCCAGTCTTCTGGGTCTTCTTCCTCCCATTATTTTGGGTTTGTGCTGCCCCCCTCTTCTGACTCTTGCCCTTACTACTATATACCCTTCTTTTGCCTTGTATCCGACATTTCTGGCCTTATCAAGTCTAGTAGGATATTCTACTCTTTCTATGGCATTTCCCCTTCTCCATGCAATCATTCTTTCCTTTTGAATGCCGTATATGCTTGATTTCTTGAGGTGTTTCCATTCATCCCTTATTAAGCTGTATGAAGTTTCCATATTGTTCACTTTAGTTGTTACTCTATTTATAAATAATATTTATAGATTTTTGTTTCATAGTCTATAAAAATCAATATATAAACTGAATTTAGAAAGTTGAGCATCTACAATAAAATCAAAATAGTAAGGTAATATAAGGTATTGTTGAAAGGTTCGACTATAAGAAAGAGATACATACTTGTATTATGGGATTCCGATGCTGAGAAAAACGACAGATATATCTATAACTATTATCAAGTGAAAAGGAAATACAGAAACAACAATTTTTCCGTATTGATGTGCGATCAGCTGAATAAAAAGGCTGTCTGCAGTATTATTGAAAAAAGAGGTGGCAAAATTATTACTGTAAGCGGCACAATAAAAAAATGCAAGGCATCAATGATAAATGTAATAGACCATTCTGTTCATACATGATAAAATATTAACTATGAATTATTTTATTTCAATAATTTCTGAAATAAATGAATATAATTTCTTGTCCTTCTTTTTAATTATATTATAGAACCACATATCCCTCGAAACAGTGGCTATTGAAGTATGTGACATTGATGCAATTCGGCCTGCAAAAAACATATTATTGAATATTTCTGAATTTCTTTTACGCAATCCGAGTTTTTTGATATATGATGGAAAATTATATTTTATGTAATGATTATTCCTGGACTTTACTATCAGTGATATTCCGGCAGTTGTTTCCTTTGCATAGTTGTCCAGTGCAAAATCCTTGAACCGGTTTCCATAACATATGTCTGCATGTGATAAGAGATCGTATGCATCCATCAGATCCTCTGTATCACTGTATTCATATGATATATTCTCATTGATCCATTTCATGTAAAAATCTGTATCTTCATCCATCATGGACAATGACCGGAGAAGAGCGTTATAATCAGATGTCCTGAATGTATCCGATGTTAGATAGTATATGGATTCAGACGTATCCCTGCTGTTATCTCCGTAATCGGTTTCATGGACTCTGTAAAGATATAAGTCATTGATCATTGCCCTTATGTCTGGTTCGTTTAATTTTATAATATCATCTATTTGAATATCGGTTATAGCTATCCTTTCATTGCCCGCTATTTTCCGGAGAACCTGCTCAACCGATCGCCTGAAACTCTTATAATTTACCTCATTCTTCCGCCTGTATGGAGTCATTTCAATATCCAGTGACCTGGATATTATTTCCTTAGCGTTGTTTTTTGCCTTGAATGAATAATAATCGTTCATGGTTATTACAACAGGATTTTTTGTATTTTTTATAATATCAAGGAGTTCTGAAATGCCACCGGTATCGCCTCCGGTTGACTTATTTCTGGATTCAAAGATATTATCGGCTTCATCTATGAGAATAAGTTTGTCCGGTGTTCTTGTATTTTCATCAAAAAGGTCTCTGTACTCTGATGCCATAAGGGCAATCTTCTTCATATTTTCCCTGTTTCGCTGCTCCGAGGCGTTCATTTCTATAATACTGAGTCCTGCATAACGTGCAAGGGCATAAGCAGTGCTTGTTTTTCCTATTCCCTGCTGACCCCAGAGTATCAATGCTTTCTTTGTTTCGGAATGGTTAACCCACGAATCGATCCATGATACCATTGCATGCCTTGCTTCTACGCTGAGAATCAGAGCATTGATATCTGAAGGTCTGTAATCATCTGCAAATGACATCAATGTACCTTTGTTCCGGGTGCCATCTCCCTGTCCGGCTTTAAAAGTGAAACACCCTTATCATCTTCAACGGCAAGGAGCATTCCCTGGCTCTCCAGTCCCATAAATTTGGCCGGCTGGAGATTATTCAGTATAACCAGCTGTTTATCCATCATTTCCTCAGGTGTATAGTAATTGGATATACTCGAAATAATTTGTTTTTTTTCCTCGCCCAGATCTACTATTATCTTCAATAAATTTCTTGATTTTTCGACCTTTTCACATTCCACAACTCTGCCTACTCTGATATCCAGTTTATGGAATTCATCTATGCTTATCTCTTCCATAACCTGTATTTTAGCGATTAAATATAAACTTATTCATTGCGGAATGTTTTTTTGAAGGATAGGGGATTTAAAGCCCTGATGAATTCCAGTATCTGATTCGGTGTTATCTGTTTGATCAGAATGGCAATGCCTAAAAATATAATAATGGATGCAACCGCCACTGGAAGAAATAATAAAATATCATATACGTGAATATAGTATGTTATTACGTAAAGGAATACAAACTGAGCTGCTGCAGGTAACATCTGATAAAATATAGTCATATTTGGCCTCATGGACTCTGTCCTGAGTACAATTAAACGATAGGCAACTGTTTCAAAAAGCATGGCAGCAAAAGTACTCACTGCTCCCCCAAGAACCCCAAGGGATAGGGAACTGACACCGAAAATTGATGGTGGAATCAAGACCACATCAAGCACTATATTGATAATAAGTGCAACAACCGTTATTTCCCCGATTCTTCTTGTAAGCCCCCTGGCAACCAGACTCGAAGAATATGCCGTATTAATTGCAACCAGATACGCAGAAATAGAAAGAAAGATGAGTATGTCTGCATATGGAATAAGGGCTGCCGACCATAGATTTGCAACGTAAACCCTGAGTGCTATAAAAATGATGACTGCGGGCAATATAAATAGAGATATTATCCTCTCGAATGAGGACACGTCGCCCTTGAATTTTTCATGATCAGAACTTTTCATTAAAAGTGGTATGAAAAATACACTGATTGTGCCTGAAAATGTAGTGATTGGCCCAGTAATCCTCTGGAGACTGGCAAAAGCACCGGTTGCCACTGCGTGCCAGTAGAATTCTATAAGAACCTTGTCTATATTTCCACTGACCGTGCCGATTATTGAGGCAAGGGCAAGGGGATATGCAATTTTCGTGTAAGCCCGAAATAGTTTCATTGATGGCTTTTTAAATTTCCACGGACGCCCGAATACAAATGATATGATAAAGTAAAGGAAATATGAAATACTGTATATAATTGCCATTACAACAGCAGCACTTAATGTATTGTAACCGGGTATTTTCAGAATATACGATATACCAAGTATTATAAAAAGAGAATTTCTTACCAGTGCCTCTGTTATCTGTGGAAGGGACATCCGTGCAGATTTCATCTTTGAATTGAAATATATATTTGGTACATCCTTTAATCGGTTAAAGAAAAAGTAAGGTAATAATAAGATTATTGTATAAATCTCCACATTGCTCTGAAAACCCCTGTGGAGAATGTCCAGCCATACAAGTAGGGATAATAACACAATGATCATTGTTATGAAAGTCTGAACCATTCTTATACTGAGAAATGTCCCATTGCATTCTCCCTCATCGTATTCTCCTGATGAAAGGAATCTCAGATGTGCGGTTCCGTATCCAAGGTCACCAACTATACTCAGAACTCCTATAAATGCCAGGGAAAAGCTCAAGAATCCCCATGCCTGCAACCCGACAAAACGTATGATAAAAAATAACCCTATATATCCGAATAAAGAATTTATAATCTGACCGAATACCAGCAATGGAGATTTTTTAGCAATCACTTAAAGTGCATATAATATTCATCGAATAAACTTTATGAATCTATTCTTTCCAGTATTTCTATCAATGCTTCCTCGTATTTTTCTGCAACCTTGCCATCTGTATCAAGATATTCCTTCGAAAGCACCGATGGTTTCGGCATTATGAGCTTTGTCTCTTTTCCGTGCTGGATTAAAACAACTTTGCAGGGAATAAATGCTCCTATATCCTCATTATCATGTATAAGTTCAACAGCGGCAGGAGGAGAGCAAACATCCAATATGTAATACGGGTCAATGGACTTATTCATTTTCGTGAATATCTCCTTAACATTCACGTATGAAAGTATAAGCCAGTTAGCTTCCTTGAGCAATTTATGGATTCTTCCAAATATTTCCTCTGCATCCTTATTGAATATCTTCTCGTATGAGTACATAAGTATACATTACAGGAAAATATTTAAACTTCATTTAGTGGATTTATTTAATTCAGGCTCTTCCATGATCATATACTGCAATTTTTTACCCTGCTTAATATATTTATAGACCGTATTTCCAGTATCACTATTCAATCTCAACTTGATCATGCCCTTTGATGAGCTCCGTGCAGATAAAACAGAAATCCCATCTACATAGAATTTTACTGGGCGGTTCCTGGAACCCACATCTATAAATAATGTTTTATTTTTGATTTCTATTACTGCATCCTGCATTATGTTTGCATCGTCTGATAATGTATCTACGTCTATCTTGAGGCCATAAGATTTTTCTAGTCCGTTCACCGTTTCTCCCTTTCTGCCTATCAGTCTCGGTATCTTGGAGTCCGGTACCTTTATGATTACCCTGCCTTCGGACATAACCTGAACATCAACATGATCTGTGTCCAGAAGCTGCATCATATCATCCCTGATCTTAGCCGCAGCCAGTGCGAACAGTGGATTCTGCCCGGTCTTTTCTTCGCCAACAGGGATTACCACAACCTGATCCCCGAAAGTATAGATTTCACTGACAGGCTTATTTTTGAGAAAGTCTCTGATTACTATTACCGGTCTTGCAAGGTCTTCCTGATTCAGCCCATAGGGTATTTTTATCTCATAATCCGTGGTGAGAACCTGTGCAACCATTCCATCCTCGATGAATAAAACTGTATCAACAACCTGTGGTATCAGCCCTAGCTCAATTCTCCCGACAAAACGCTGTATTGCATCTACAGCCCTCGTGGAATGAACAACACCTATCATTCCCACTCCGGCTAGCCTCAAATCTGAATATACTTTAAAATCTGATGTTACACGCATTTCATCGAAAACTGTATAATCCTCACGGACAAGCAGAAGAATGTCTCCAGTCTTTTCCATATCACCTTCCAGAGTTGTATACTGTGTTATATTATCATTTACCTGCAAATCCCGGGGTTTTTCCATAGTTTTTACTATCTTATTCTGTGAGGCGTAGTATTCCGCCAGTGCAGTAACAAATGTGCTTTTTCCAGCACCGGGAGAACCGGAGACCAGGATTCCATATGCCTTATTCTGAAGACGATCCATTATTCTTTTATCCAGCTTATAATCCTCAATGGACGTTTTTACCACCGGTCTTACGGCAGTTATTTCCATTATATCTGAAAATGGAGGCCTGGTTATGACTATCCTGAGATTCTTTAGCTGTATAACAGTAGCACCGAACATATCCATTTCTATAAATGACTGGTCTTCGAATTTGCCACGCTGTACTATATTATATGCAATTT
>JAKAAU010000018.1 GCA_021802165.1 Thermoplasmata archaeon | reverse complement strand
TCAGAAGAAAGTCATAATATATATTTCTTACCAGAAAGGCTATGAAAACAAACAGTAATATGGTAAATATATGGAAAATATAGGATATGGCCATACCCTTCCTGAGGCCGAACCTAACATTCAGGGTTTTCAGATTATTTTTCCTGTCGTAATCCATATCAGGTATAGTGTATATAATATCAAATCCCGCTATCCAGAAGGTAGAAATAAGAACTGTAATGTAAATTATCAGTGGTGGGAAAACTGGTGTTATGGCAAGGAATCCACCAAGAACCCCGAGCCCTATGGTAAACCCCATGAAAAGGTGCCTCCATGCAGTTACCCTCTTTAAAAGCGGGTCGGCTATGAAAAACAGTATCACAACCGGTGAAAGATAGAGCACAACATCGTTAAGTAAATATGTTGAAATTTCAAATATAGCTATAAGGATGGCGGTGAATAGATATGCAGTTCTGAGTTTCATTGTGCCCTTTACCAGTGACCAGTCCCTTTTCCTGGGATTGATTTTATCATAGCGCAGGCCCAGTATTCTGTTTATGGACATGCCTGCACCTCTTGCACTTGTGGCAGTTATAAGTATTATTATGTATTTCAAAAAATGATATGAACCGGCAGATGCTATTATTGCCCCCGCATAAATAAACGGGAGATCAAATACCGTATGCTCAAGTTTTATGAAATCAACAAACTCTCTTGCCTTCATATCATAACCGCCATGGCAAAATAGTTAATTAACAATACGGATATCAGTCATCCTTGTACATTGTGTCTGTATCCTCCCCCCCCTGGAAAAAATCAGACATATCAGTATATACATCCTCAAAACCGAAAGAATCCTTGGAAGATACTGGTATTATTTTATTCAATATCTCGGAGTCCTTGAGTGCATTTATTATATTCAGAAAGTAATCCTTTACTGTATCTGTATTCTCATTTCTCAGTTCATCATATAGAAGGTCCGGGTTATCCTCCCAGTCTGATATTTCCTTGACCTTGTCATCTCCAATTAGGTCAATTTTATTCAGTATGAACATCATAGGAACATAAAACCTGGAATATACTGAACCGAAAAGCATTTTTTCGGAAACATAGCCTGAAGGTGTTTGTGAAATCATGGAATCCGCCATAAATGCTATCATGGCCTTTTTATCTGCCAGGGATTTGACCAGCAGTGGACTCCCGGGCCTGAAGCTGAAAAGTTCGATCTGCCCGGGTGTATCAAATATTACATAATAATCGTCATAAAGTTCAAGTTTTGATTTTATTTTTTCTATATTATCAAGAAGCAGATCGGCTGCAACTATCTGTGCACCGTTTGGACCCAGTGAATAGGCGGACATAACCTCATTCAGGGAAATAAATTCCCTTATATCAATGTCCGGCTCATATGGAAGGTATTCTGCCCCCGGATCTAGATTCACAATAATTGCATCATATTCATTCTGTATAAGCCAGTCCTTGAATGCACCGCAGAATGTAGATTTACCAGTACCTGCTGGCCCTGTTACAAATAATGAACCTATCATGCTTCTTCATTGCTTGTCTTTATTTAAATGATTCCAGTGTTGTTTCTTCAATCTTGGCAGGTTCAGAAACATCGAATGTATTGTCTATTGAATCTATTAAACGCCTTATCTGGTACTGCAGATAAACGGGCAGCTCATATTCATCCATGACCTTTTCTGTCTCCTTCAGATATTTTACGATGCTACCATGGTGTATTGTCAGTATAATATTGTCTGATCCACATTTCAAGCATTTTCCCGAGAGGGGGATGCGCCTGAACTTTGTGTTGCACTTCGTGCAGCGAAATTCCTGTGTAAAGAAACTCCTCATATTTCCAAACATATCGGGTAGAAAATGTGATGATATTACCCTTGCGGCAACATCGTTCTCATCAACGGATAGAAGTTTTGTTGCAAGGCCCAGCTGTTTTTCTATTTTCTCCTCCATGGAGTCTATAGTTTTATACGCAGACATCAGCACGCCACCGTTCAGGTCAGATGTATCAAAGGAAAATCCAGAACCTGTGTATATCCCCTGTGTTTCTATTTTTGTTTTCATTGTGAGCATAATTTTCTCTATCTGCGATGGAGGAATACCTTTTTCAGTGGCCTGATAAAATTCCAGAGGGTATTTCCAGAGAGTATCAACATTCATAGCCTCTTTATCCACTTCTTCAGGATCCAGAAGCACTGTAAGGACAAGAGGCGCATCCATTAAACCCCCGGTTGTTGAAGGGAGGAAATCCCTGGAAAAATCCAGCAGGCCTTCAAGCAGAAGCATTATACTGTCCTCATCACCATCGCAGTTCCTTCTTTTTGCGGCATGGTAAAATGGATGGGCATAGCATCCGCTTACCCTGGAGAATCCAATTATCCTGGAAACTATTCCTCCAGATGTATGCGGTGCAAGTCCTATAACAAGCTCACCTATCAGGTCATTTATATCATGGCACGAATAATATGGCTGCATATTATAATACCGGACAAGCAAGTCATCAACAAAATTAGCCACATTGAGTAAATATCTTGCGGAATCTTCAGGTATTATTATGTCCTGCGGGTATATCTCGTTGAGTTCCTGATCGGGGTAGCCAAGCCTCTCCAGCTGTTCAGATGTAAGATTTAGCTCAGATTTTTTGAAGTGGGTTATGGGTATATCTGACATATCATACCTGCATGTGCCATCCTTGTTGATGCTTATATCATGTATTGATCTTAATATGCCTTTTTCTATAGGCTCAACAGCATTGTTCTTTGACATTAACTTTTTAACGCCTTTTAATTCCTTCACCTGATCTGGCCTTATATTGAGCCTTGATTCCGCCTTCTGCAGTACATCACCCAGGTCAATTTTCATTTTTCTGTTCTGGTTCTGGTTGTATGTCACCGAACCACAATTTTCACACACTGTCAGTGGCGTTTCATTTCCACAGTTTTTACATACCCTTCCATTAAGTTCCATGGTATACTCTGTTTTATTCTTTGCAGCATTCAGTATCGACCTTCTGTTATCACCATAATTCAGGATAGGAAATAACACATGTACCTTGGGTTTCATTTTCCTGTCCCCTGCTTTCTCAGGCCTCCCCAGCCTTGCCCCCACACGCACCGGGGACCTCGCCTTTATAATAATACCCGAAAGCTGGTTAACAGCCTCGAGGGCAGTCTCCGCTGTAAAAGCTCCATTCCCTGAAATCACCCCATTTTCCACAGAAAAGCCAGTTGATATGAGTAGTGGATAATATTCTTTTAATGTAATAGATTCCATATCAGGTTTAAATTCGATGCCGAGCTTTATGAGAATATTCTTTGCTTCCGGGCTAATATGCAGCTTCCCATTTTCAATTTTACTCTCCTTAATCATGGAAATAAGAGATTTAAGCTCTTCCAGTGTTAAATCATGCCAGTAATAATCATATTCAGGATACAGGGGTATATTGTATTTTTTCGATATTTCCACAGCTTCAAACTGGTCAGGTTTTGAATGCTCGAATTTTTTTAAATCATCAGGCAAATAATAGGACCACCATTCTACTGTAAATGGGGATTTTACCAGATTTTTATTGTTTTCCAGAAAATCTCCATAGGCAATAAGGATTTCACCGATATCGGTTATCATCTCTATCTGGTCTTCAATGGATTTTGCCTCATCCACGGTCCTTATTTTTCTGTGTTCTCCAGATTTGAGAAGCACAGATGGCCCATCTATGGTATCACAGGGTGTTATTGCGGCAGCCTTTCCCGGTAGTTCAACCTTTATCTGGGAACCTATGGCTATGAACTGATCCACAATATACATTGAAACCGGGTTTATTGATGCCGCGGCAAGCCCGGAAAGCCTTGATCTACCGTATCTTAGCCTGAATCCTCCCGGCCTGTTAGGATATCCGAAAACAGGCCTCCCTGCTATTATGTCACGGAGATATTTCTGTGATGTATCGCCCTTCTCTTCTGTTTTATTTTTGCCTATTTTTTCCAGAATATCCCATTCCTTTAAATTCATGAGGTTGGTATACTTCAGAACCTTTCTCGATTTTTGAATTAATCCCTCACAGAGAACAAGGCACATTCCCCCCCTTATACGGTTAGTTGGAATCCGTTTCATATCTCTGTGCCCGGATATTTCTTCCTCCTCGCTCCCCTCACCATCGATCATAACCGGAGAATTCCCTATAACAAGCCGTATTTCATCCGGAGTCGGGAGATACTGTAGGTGCTTTGACCTGTTATAAGCCTGTATCTCCTCTATATAACGCTCTATTTCCTCATCCGTTGCCTTAAAACTTCCTATATTCAACTCCCTGCGAACAATATCTGCCATCAAAACACTGAGTGCCTGGGCAGTTCCACCAGCACTTCTTATAGGTCCGGAATATACAATATCAACGTATTCAGTACCATCATCATTTGGAACTATGTTTACTTCCTTGATACCCTCCAGGGGCGCAACAAGTATTCCCTCTGTTAAAATTGCAAGTCCGACACGAACTGATTTCTCAAGTGCCATTCTTCTATCGGACTTGAGCATTTCAGCAACCTTTCGAGAAATCTCCAGGGATACCTCTTCCCTGGACTTTGTTTTGCTGAGTTCCCTTATATCATTTGCAATTCCATCAATCTGTATTAATTTTTCAACCCTTTCAGCCATGTCATTGGCCAGTGGTATTTCTACGTCTGTGGAAACGTCTTTGCCCAATGATCTTGCCTCCAGGGCTATTTCGTAGCATTCATTGACGCTTTTTGTAAGGGCTTTATTATATTTATCCAGATTATGGTCTATCATTCTACGCTTTCAGCAAATCGCTCAATAATAACTTATCCATCAGTGATGATTTTATTTTTATCTGCTGCTTCATATAGGCATCCATGGCATTGATTTCCTTTGACAGTATCTTATTGAAAATATCGGAACTTACAGTTACGGTGATGTCTGCATCTATCTTTCCGCTCTGTGGCTCTGTTATATGGCCGTTTTCCACCTTGAAATAATACGAATCCTTATCATCAAAAACAATATCAATGGATTTTGTTATGTTCTGCAATTTCTTTGCATACGTCTGATCACTTGCTATCTTATCGTTCAATTTCTTTACCAAATTATTCAGTACTTCCTGCATATATACTACCTCTTTTTTCTTTTCTGTATTCCAGTGATTTTTTTATAAAATATAAATGTACCTTTGAGGGGTTTAATGGCCTGGACTGGAATTCTGCATGATACTGTGTTGCAATATAATTATCACGGTCATTTAACTCAAGGATTTCCATTCTTATCTTTTCGTCATCAGTTCCAGAAAATATTGCACCCTTTTCCTCAAGCCTATCTATATACTCCGGATTCACCTCATATCTGTGCCTGTGCCTTTCGCTTATTCTCTCGGATCCATTGATTTCATATGCAATTGTGCCCTTTTTGACAAGCACCGTTTTTGCACCAAGTCTCATGGTCCCACCGAGATCCTTAATTCCCTTCTGTTCTGGCAGGATATCTATAACTGGGTCCTGTGTTCCCGGCTCAAATTCTGTGCTGTTTGCATCCTTTAACTTTAAAAGGTTCCTTGAAAGTTCTATAACAGATGCCTGGAATCCGAGACATATGCCCAGATATGGAATACGTTTTTCCCTGGCGTACTTTGCAGCAGCAATTTTTCCCTCCACGCCACGATATCCGAACCCTCCGGGAATTAATATCCCGTCAAGGTCGTCCAGTTGCTCTGTGCTCTTTATCAGGTCATCGGAATCAATCCACTTGATGTTAACTTTTATACCTGTATTTCCTGTTACATGTGAAAATGCTTCTTTGTGGCTAATATATGCATCCTGCATATCCACATATTTCCCTATAAGCCCGACTGTAACCTCCTCTGTGGGTTTTTCAATATTCCTCGTAAATTCCTTCAATGTATAATTTAATTCATGGTCATCAAACCTGAAGAGTTCTCTGGTATATTCAAGTGCTCCCTGTTTTTCAAGTACCATGGGAACAAAATATACATTGGAAACATCGTAAACACTGATTATACCTTTCTCAGCAACATCTGTAAAGAGCGAAATTTTCTTTCTTGCATCTATCCCGAGAGGGCTGGAGGATCTGCAGAATAATATATCCGGCTGTATCCCTATTGCCCTTAATTCTTTCACACTGTGCTGTGTTGGTTTTGTTTTCTGTTCTGAACCGGATTCAGGGACAAGTGTTACATGACCGAATATCATTGAATCTCCTTTATCCGATCTCATCTGCCTGAGTGCTTCGAGAAACGGCATTGATTCAATATCACCCACCGTACCACCGACCTCTATGAGCGCTATGTCATATCCATCAGCGGCCTTCCTTATACGTGCCTTGATTTCATTTGTAATATGCGGAATTATCTGTACTGTACTTCCCAGATAATCACCACGCCTTTCCTTTTCTATAACCTCTTTGTATATCTTTCCCGTTGTTATATTGTTGGCAGATGTCAGCGCAGTATCGAGGAATCTCTCGTAATTCCCAAGATCCAGGTCAACCTCTCCACCATCATTCAGTACAAAAACCTCTCCATGCTGGTACGGGTTCATTGTACCTGCATCATAATTTATATACGGATCTATTTTAATATTGGTAACCCTGAAGCCGCTATTTTTTAAAAGATAAGATAATCCAGATGTTATTGTACCCTTTCCTAAACCGGAAATTACCCCTCCGGTTACTACAATATAATGCATCATTCTATAGTAAAAATCGTTTAATAAATCTTTTCATTGCATGGAATGCATGTAATTCAATAAATAGTATATATTAATTTAAAAAAATCAAATAATTACAAAATTATCCAATGAAAATTCTGATTATTTGATAAATATTGTTTAATGTCTAAAAATTTATTTCATTCAGATATATCCTCCAGGTTTCTTCTTGACACTTTTGTACCGCCTATCAGTACAAGAAGTCCAGCTATGAAGCCAGTAATTCCAATGAAAAGAAACCCGAATGCCCATGAATAGGTGGCAACCAGTATGGGCAGGAGGATTGCACCCAGCGCGCCTCCACCATGTCCTATGCCATCAGTTATACCGAATCCCGAGCTCCTGGCCCTTGTGGGGTAATTTTCTGCAGTGAATGTATACGCTACCTGAAGGTACATTCCCAGCCCAAGTGCGGCAAGGAACGATCCAAAATAAAGGAAATCAGTCATTTTTGTTGCCATAGATATCATGCCTATCAGCCATACTACGGTAGCTGCAAAAATAACGTGCTTTCTTTCATATCTATCTGAAGTATACATCATTATAAGGGCTCCTGCTGGATAACCTATTATTGCTCCTATGGCTATGTAAAGTATGGCGGCTGCAACCGTAAATCCTATTCCCTCCAACAGGGATGCAGCATCTCCAAGGAAAGCATAATTCCCTATGTACCAGAAAAACCACACCGCTATAAGAAGCGCCATACGGGTTGAATACGGCTTTTTGAACAGATACAGTGTGGGGAATTTTGGCTCTTCCACCACAACTGATTCCGGATGTGGTTCAGGAAGCTTGCCCACCTTCTTGCTGGCATTTGCTTCCATCATTTCCAGAACCTTTTCGGCCTTCGATATGTTATTTCCCCTTGTGGCAAGCCATCTTGGGGATTCAGGAAGTTCCATCCTTAAAAATACTGCTATGAATGCTATTATTGCACCTATTCCGAATAGCCAGCGCCATCCTGTTGTGAAGGCAGGTACAAGGAAATAACCTATAAACGGTGTTACAGCCTGACCAAATATTCCTATAAGAAATGTGAATACAGTTATTTTACCCCTTACTGCAGAAGGTGCAAATTCAGTTATGTATATAGATACCAGATTGAGATCAGCACCAAGGCCTATCCCTGTTATGAATCTGAAAATTGTCAGTTCCGGCACGTTGAAAGATAGTGCATCCCCAAGGGAACCGATTGCAGTTAATGCCATGGTTAAAATCATGGACCTGTAACGGCCAAATATATCTGCAAGGCTCCCTATCATGTAAGACCCAATTGCATATCCTATAAGTCCAACTGAAAGCGCTATAAAAAGAATTATAGAGCCATGCAGATTAAACTGTTCATCTATTGCTGGCATTGCAAGGCCTATATCTGATATATCATAAAAGGTAAAGAAATATCCAAGGCCTATAATTCCTAGAAATGCTGTTGGTAGAGACCACACAGGAATCCTGTTTTCCCTGGCAATTATATCCTTAACTTTGTCAATATTTTCAACCATAGAAATCCATGAATTTCTAATATAACTACTTTCCTATTTCTATTTTTATATATTTAAATAATTCTATTAAAACACTTATTAATATTTAATTCACATATTGAATAATTATACATATAGTAATAACATTATATTGAAATTTTTGTATTAACGTTTAAATATAGTATATAAATGTATTCAATCATTGATATTTTTGTTCAATTTTTCTACACACTTTTATTATTGCTCAATTTCTGCACATAAAATACCAAATTTTATATTTTCATTCTAACTGATATATTCCATGGAAAAAATATTCTATGTTTACATGAACCAGGATGATCCTAAAAAATCTACAATGAAAAAACTTGAAAGATACGGTCTGGCAACACATATTCCAATAAATAAAATTTACAGTAAACTATATCTGACCCCATATTCAGAAAATTTCCTTCTAAATTCAGACAAAGAACTGTATGAAAGGCATGGTATTGTTGTAATCGATGGTTCATGGAACAGAATAAGCTCTATTGAAAATATAGGGGCGAAGAATGGCAGAAAACTTCCTCTTCTGTTGCCGGTAAATCCGGTTAATTATGGAAAACCCGGGAAACTATCATCTCTGGAGGCACTTGCAGCGGCCCTGTATATTATGGGTTATACTGATTTAGCCTATGAATTTATCTCTAAATATTCATGGGCACAGAACTTTATCAAAACTAATATCAATCCATTAAATGACTATTCAGAGTGCACTACAAATGATCAGTGCATTGCTGTGCAGGAAAGTTATTTCTAAACCTTCACCCATATATTATCCTTTAGCTCATACTTACCATCCGTATACCTGGACAAAATTTTCTTTATAGAATGCCTGAAATTTTCCGGCACTGCTGACAGCACATCTTCTTCATAGGGCATTATATGCATTCCTGCAACGTGGTTTATTTCCATGCTTCCATTTTCAGAAAATCCGAGCTTATATTCTGCATACTGTCTCTCGTCCGGGTCCAACCTTAACCGGGATTTTAAAAGCCTTCGCCCGAGCAGCCTCATATCTGTATCAGAATACATAATATCCCTGGGGTCACCACCTGCAGATTCTATAAATAATAAAATACCAAGGCATTTAGAGCACTTTCCACATGGATAAATAACACCATCTTTTTCATGGCAGGAGTGGCATGATCGTTGCTGGAGGAACAGGTTTCTATACCTTTCCATTAGTATTCTTTCTTCAACGTATCCAGTTACCGGATAAACTATGGAGTAAACATTGCTATTTATCCCCTTATCACGGAAATAAACAGAAACCATCCGGTTGAAGTCATATGTCTGATCAAATATACCATAATAATACTTCAGGCCCCTGTAATCCCCCATGCCACGTGGATCATCAAACTCATCACCCATTATGATGTTTCCTATTTTATATTTCCTGATCATCGGAAGAAGAAGGAATATGTACAGGGGAAAGATGAATACCTGTATGGGATAGTCATCTGATCTTATATCTATCATTTCCTGTTTGATTATTTTCAGATGTTTTAAAGCTTCATGATAGAACCTATCAGTGTTTGACCAGACCTTCATTACATTGCCGAAGTTGGTCCTGTAGTAATCATATGCTGTCTTTGCAGTTAGCCAGTGGGAACCAGATTCTTCAAAATAAAATGCATAGTTATTTTCTTTCATGTTTATTTCGTTGAATATTCCGAATGCCAGAAGGCTTTCCTTTCCCCCGGATGACATTATTGCAACCTTTTCCCTGTCAGTAATCCAGGGATTTCCATCTTTTACGATTTCCGGGCATACAAGTTCTGTGATTCCATCTGCGTTTTCTTTGTTTATGTCGCTTTCTGATGGAATAAATTCTGGTTTGATATAATCATATCTCCTGTTAATTATCTTATTAATGAATACCTCATGGGCATTTATGACCATGAAATCCTTTATAAGTTTTATATCCAGCTGGCTGACCGGAAAATTCAGTATGAGCTTTCTGGAGAAATATGTGTAATTTATTGCCGGCATTGTAAGTATTAATCCGGCTATATTCCTGTCCACATCTATATCCTCTGCGTATGTAAAAATTAACCTGTAACTGAAATCATCAAGCTTTATGTACCCTGTTATTCTGCGTTTTTCTATTTTATCTATGCTGACCTCTATATTATTGAAAGAAATTATGTTATCTATGTACATCTATTCCCCTATGTATAATGTAACAGACGTTTATAAATCTGATATAACGCCTGTAATGCTTTCGAATTCCTGGAGAGGGTCAAAAACAGGTATTCCGTACTGTCTTTCCAGTTTTACCTTTTCATTATCTATCTCATAGGACTCCATGTTTTCGGTGTTAAGGGATATTGCAATTACCTTCTTGCTGGAGACAAGTTCAAGTACCTTTATATATTTGTCCAGCGGTTCTATGGGGAATTCAGGGAATCCATCATAATATTTCCTTTTTGGCGCATGCTGGAGTATAATAGCATCCGGCCTCATTGCCCCTATGATCTCGAACCCTCCGGGATATGCAGGATGAAGTATAGACCCCTGCCCCTCAAGGAACATGTACTGGGGGTGCTTTTCCTGCCATGCCCTATAAGTTATGTACTCCAGGGAACCTGCAACAAAATCATTTATTATTGAATCCATGACAACTGTGTACGGAAACCCCTGCATCCATGATGTTTGGCCAGTGCCGATCAGTTCTGAACTTTTTCCCTGCCTGTTCATGGCATCGTTCAGATAGACAGCAGTAGTTCTTTTACCTATTGCACTATCAGTTCCGAGCACTGCTATTTTTTTGGATTTTACCTCTTCAATCTTTCCTGTAAACGAATACTCATAACCATTGAACATCTTCCTTACATCCGTTATCTGAACGTGGTTTTTCTGGGCCATCCTGCTGAACTCACGGTCATTGCTGATATACTGGTGCAGCCCACTGACAATGTTCATTCCACTTTCTATTGCATCTGAAACAAATTTTCTGTATTCTACCGGGAGATACCCGCCGTCTGTTGCAACGCCGACTATCATTGTTGTTGCTCCAAGATTCTTTGCCTCCTGTACAGTACTTACAATTCTTATGCCATCCTGCCTGCCCATGAGGACATATCCAGCATCCATGCCGTAATATCTTGAATCTATTACAGATACAATTTCATATCTTTTACTGTACCGTACAAGTCCATTGGCCGTTTTACCGTATGTTGTTGCAAAACATCCCTCAGAGAGAATCACTGCCTTTTCCATTATTTATCACTTCCAGTTAACACTATCACACAACTTTTATTTCCAGCATATTTTAACGCAGTCAAAGCGGCTGAAGCTGATGCAGGCAGTACCGATAGATGGTCTATCTCCCTGAACCCTCTGGCCATATCTATCATGTCCTCATCTGATACATATGATGCTTTGCCCCCTGTTTTATAAAGCACATCCAGTGCCTTCTGGCCATCATATGACCTGTATGCTATCAGTGGCTCATTGCTATGTGTTTCCACTATACTATTCTGATCAAGTTCGACCACCCTCCTGAACCCATTGATGAATGAATAAACCACCGGATTGCCACCGTCTGTACTGGATGCTATAAACGATGGTATTTTATCAGACCTTCCACTTCTCATCAATTTGAGGAACCCATAATATATGCCGTACATTGTTGTTCCATTTCCAACCGGTACGGAAACATAATCAGGGGCAAATCCCAGCTGCTCGTAAATTTCATATGCTATTTCACTGTAGCCTGCCACATCCAGATCCCTGTTCTGTGAACCGGGGCTTGCATCATACCAGCCATTTTTGCCGGCTTCATCCCTAATATACTCAACCATCTCCTCATAAGATCGGAA
>JAKAAU010000017.1 GCA_021802165.1 Thermoplasmata archaeon | reverse complement strand
TGGAATTGCTAGGTTTGGAAAATTCAACAAATTTTTAACATGGGTAAAAATAGCTGTAGTGGTTGGATTTATAGTCATACTACCCATGTTTATATGGCACTGGGGCAATTTCACGTCTGGCCTTGCTGGAGCAAGCAGTGCTGGAGGATTTTCAGGATTTCTTCCATCAGTTGGTGGACTTTTCATAGCAATACCTGCATCCGGAATACTGTTTTCCTTCGGGGGATACAGGCAGGTTGCCGATATGGCTGGAGAGGTTAAAAACCCTGGTAAAACCATGCCAAAGATCATAGGTACAGTTTTGCTTGTGCAATCATTGATGTACATAGGGATGGCTGTTGTTATAGTTGGCACAGTTAGCTGGGCAGGATTCGGAATACAAACAGGTGACTGGAACTTTGTCGGAGCTCTTGGATCTCCGCTATCTTCCATAATCCGTGCAAACATAGTCCCAGGTATGACAATATTAGAGGCAGACATCCTCGCCGGAATGGTAATAATATTTTTCTTATTCGCTATATTTTCCCCTGGGGGAACGCTAGGAGTTTATTTAACAGGAGCCAGCAGAATTATATTCGGATATTCCGAGGAGGACGCCCTTCCTGGCGCATTCAAAAAAACCACTAAACACGGAGCACCTTATCTAGCATTAATACTCGCACTTGTACTTGCAATTCTATTTTTGCTACCTTTGCCATCATGGTACGCGCTGGTTGATTTTGTTGTGGTTGCAGCTGTGGCAAATTTTGCCGTTGCTTCCATATCCCTTCCGGTACTTAGAAGGCTGTATCCAAATGTAGAAAGACCATTCAAAATCCCATACCCGATGTTATGGAGCTTTGTGGCATTCGAGGTAGCAACATACCTCATTTACTGGTCTACATACCCAACAACATTATATGCACTGGGTGCAGTACTTGCAGGTTCTGTAATTTTTATTTACCAGGCCAGCAGGAAGCACTTCATGGGACTGAACCTGAAAAATTCTATATGGATACCTGTTTACATTGCCGGAATGATACTCCTATCATACCTTGGTGGGACACCTACCGGCGGAATAAACCTATTAGCCTATCCATTAGATTATGTTGTTCTTGGAATATACGCGGCAATGTTCTTCTTTATCGGTTTAAACAGCGCACCTAAAGAGCCATTAACATCTGCAGAGGCACTGCTTGATCCCACTAAGGAAATAGATGTAGAAGGCGAGTATTAAAATAACAATCTTTTTATTTTTATAATAAAGTTTATTAGAAAATTTTCAGTTAATATTTTTATCCATAATATAGAGAATTATAATTTATAATGGTACAAATGATGTGTAATTGCTTATAATAATCCTGTATAATTCCGGATATATTTCAGAACTTTGGGATACAAAAAGAAGAGTAAATTCATTGTAGTTATCTATAAATTCGGGATATATGCATTTGACCTTGCAGGTTAAAGGCTCCATGTGTTATGTGAGGATGTCACTGGTTAATATAGTAGATAATTTTACTTTGATATGATGAATCTCATAACTATGAGGATAAATTATGGGTAGTGACTTCCTCCCCAAGCTAATGCATGGAGCTTCCCGCTTTCATGTTAAAAAATAGATTTTCTTTAAATATGGACATATCAATAAACGGTAACCTCTCAATGAGTGTACGGTAAACTTTGTGTATTATATTCAACAAATATTATTATATCTATTTTCAATATATACATATATGGAGAAATCCGAGAAAGAATTAAAGGTAATAAAAAGAGGTGATATTAAGAACGATGTAATTAATATTTTGAATGAAAACAATACTTTTAAATGGATGATAAATACAGGGGTTGTTAATTATAATTCTTTATCGCGGATAATTCAGGATGAAATAAAAAAGAAATATAAGTATAATCCGAAAATTAATACAATATCAACAATTTTAAGGAAAAATTATAACATGACAAAATTGAAAAGTGAAAACAATCCATTTTCTGATATGAAAATTAATATTATTACCGGGCTTTCACTGCTTTCCTGCGATTATAATGTTCAAACAATGATGGCGTATTTTCCATATTCCCGGGCAATTCGTATAATACCAGGTAACAAGACTATGTGGGTTATGATCTCCAGTGAAACACCAGAAAATACCATAAAATCATATCCGGGAAAATTATATGGGGATTTTCTGGAAATTAATATTACCATTGATAGAAATAAAATAAATGAAGATTCAATACAGACATTTCTGGAGACATTATCATTTAATTACATTAATGTTTCACAGCTTATGATATCAAGGGATGGTTTTGAATTATTTATCAGTGCGAACTATCTTGCCAAGGTATTGAAACTTATAGAAAAAATTAGGTCGGATAGGTATTTTTACTGATATATTTTAACAATTTATATGTTATAAATAATTCTTTTAGTTTGATAATAATCTTGTTTAAGATTTGCTATAATAGATAGTCTTAGATAAGATTATTTAAATATCATAATTGCATGTATAATTATGTATTTATTTTTCCTGGAATTTGTTGTATTGGGAATAATAGTTGGGGCATTAACAGGCGTCCTCGGTTCAAGCGGTGTTGTTGCAGTTGTTCCTGCCCTAATAATTATAAACTCTGAATTACCACAGGATGCCATAGGCACAAGCCTATTGATAGATGTTATTACCTCGCTCATTGTTGCCTACGTATATTTCAGGAGGGGCAGGGTAAACATCAAAAAAGGAATACCTATGATTATAGGCGCAATAATCGGCTCACAGATTGGTGTCAGGGTAGCTTTCCTCATTCCGCCTGTATATATAAAAATAGGATTTGCCGTTTTTATAATTGCCATGGGCATTTATTCGTTAATCAGGAAGAAAAATTTGTCCCAAAATGAAAGCAGGAAAAATATAAAAAATATAAATATAAATGCATATGGAGTAGTTTTAATTTCAATACCTATAGGGCTAGCAACCGGAATACTTGGAGCCAGTGGAGGAATAATGTTTCTTATCATAGCAATTTTAATACTTAAACTGGATATAAAAACTGCAGTCGGAACGGCAACGTTTGCAATGATAATCTCAGCTTTCTCGGGCACTATAGGATACCTTATTATCGGGCATATAGTAATTCTGGCCGCTATTATTATAGGCATTGTATCCATAATATCAGGATTTATCTTTTCCAGGATAGGAAATAATTTAAATCCCCTAACCACATATAAAATTCTGGGGATAGTTTTTATAATTATAGGGATAGTTCAAATAATTTTGTGAGGATGGGTTATGATTGTAAAAGAATATAAGTGGATTGCTCTTATTATAATGAGCATTTCGGAGTTAATGGTTATGAGCTTATGGTTCAGTGCATCTGCCGTGGCACCTGAACTTGCCACTATCTGGGGTATTTCCGGAATAGGTACGCTTATTGTAACCCTGATGGTACAGTTTGGTTTTGTGGCAGGTGCTCTGATAAGTGCTTCCCTTGGACTTGCAGATAAAATTAATCCGAGAAAATTGTTTGCATTTTCAGCCCTCATGAGCGCGTTATTCACGGTAATGTTTGTATTTCTATATCATTATTTTTTTATTGAAATGATTTTGATGTTGTTAACCGGTATTATGATGGCAGGTATTTATCCTGTTGCTGTTTTGATTGTATCAAGCTGGTTTCCATCAAGACGGGGTTTAGCTCTTGGTATTGTTATTGCAGGGCTTACACTTGGATCTGCATTGCCACACATAATACTGGATTTGCCATTTATCCGAGAATGGGAAGCGCTTCTGGAATTTTCCTCAATGTTATCGCTTTTAGGCGGGGCTATAGTTTTCTTGATCTTGCGGGATAATAAAAAATATATAAATGCGCCGAAATTTAAATGGGATACAATTAAACTGATAATCAGAAATAAACCTGTAATGCTGGCAAATTATGGCTATTTCGGGCATATGTGGGAACTTTATGCCATGTGGACATGGATTCCCGTGTTTATATTTTCCAGCTTTGCCTTTTATTATACAGGGAGTAAGTTATTATTTATGGTTGGTATTGTTTCATTTTCAATCATTGGGCTCTCCGGAGTTGTCGGGTCTATACTGGGTGGCCTAATATCAGATAGAATCGGAAGGACATTATCAACATCAATCTATCTGGGCATAAGTGGAACTTCTGCAGTATTAATAGGTTTAACCTACAGGTCTGCACCATTTATTACAATAATTGTGGGAATTATATGGGGAATAACCGTAATAGCAGATTCAGCACAATTTTCAACAGCAGTTACAGAATTAAGCAGTAATAAAATAAGAGGAAGCGCATTAACATTTCAGATGGCACTGGGCTTTTTAATAACCGTTGGGTCAATTTATGCTATAGATATATTGAGAAATACTGTAGGTTGGCACTGGGCTTTTTCGTTTCTATCAATTGGACCATTACTGGGAATAATTTCAATGATAAGGCTTAGATATAGAAATGAATCTTCATTGATGTGCAATGGTAAAAAATAATTCATAGGTGATTATCAGTGTTATGATAGATTTGTAACGACAGGTTGCTTGATCAAATATGCAACCTTGAATGGGCAGAATAGAGCCGCATGCATTTATATTCATTAGATATGCTGTATGATTGAGTAGAACCGACCTTAAAAAGAACAGACATAGCAATGATGACTGAGTTTGAACTTATTTGTTCCTGCCTATTAAAACATCAATATGTATTTTTTATAATTTCAACTGAAATAATGATCTTACCACCGATATAATTATTCATGTTTTCAACACATTTCTTTTTAATTTCCTCTATGAATTTATCGCCATACCCAATGATTCCCATTACTTCAAGTACTGTATTTGAATTTCTGATTTTATCCACAGTACTACTATCATAGCCGCAAGAGGATGCCACTGAAGCAAGAAAATTGAAATTTACGCTACTTTTGGATGAATGGAGGTCCATATTGTTGTCCGCCAGTTTTGACATCTTTCCAGGCATACCGGCAACAATAACCTTTTTTATTCCAGCATCCACGGCACGTTTTAACGAGAAGCCCAGGAAATCACCGATCTCAATAAACTGCTCATCATGCAGATCGGGGAATAATTTTTTAACTGCAGAATCACTCCTTCCACCTGTGCTGAATATTAGTACGTCCATGCCCATTCTAGATGCGACTCGTATCCCCAGAACTATTGAGGCCTTCCATGAGGAATCAGAAAATGGTATCACTATTCCCCTGGTTCCAAGTATCGATATACCACCTATTATGCCAAGCTTCGGATTGCAGGTATTTTTTGCAACCTCACGTCCTCCCGGGGCAGATACAGTAACCTTTACCCCTCCAGGGATGCCATAAGCTTCGATAATTTCTCCCACAGCACTGCGGATCATCTTTAATGGAACGGGATTTATTGCAGGATTCCCGGGCTGTACTGGCAAACCCTGTTTTGTAACAGTGCCGATCCCCTCTCCTCCAGCTACTATTATGCCAGGTTCTTTTTTAAGTTCTACTCTTGAATATATATCAAGTCCGGTTGTAACATCTGGGTCATCACCCCCGTCCTTTTTAACAGATGCAATGCAGAAGTCTTTCTCTATCCTCTGATTTTCTATTATAAAACTTGCTGTTTTTTTTACAGGGAGATTGATTTCCACATTCTTTACTATTTTTCCTGTTACAAGCATTAAAAGGGCTGCTTTGGTTGCCGCTGTAGCACATGCACCGGTTGTATATCCGTATCTTAAATTTGTTCTGTCCGGATTTTCAATATACATGTATATACGCTTCCATGGCATTGAATATGGCAGCAGCAACTGCGGATCCACCCTTTCTGCTCAGATTTGTTATAAAATTCCCCTTGAACGCAAGGAGTTTAGATTTAGACTCCAGTGCAGATACAAAACCAACGGGAACCCCTATGATCAATTCTGGATAGCATGATTCCCTATCCACAGATTCTAGTAAAGATAGAAGGGCCGTGGGTGCGTCCCCTATTATATATACGGCATCAGGATATTCCCTGCATGCCTTTTTTATTGAGATATATGACCTTGAGAGTCCACTATTTTTTGCCTCTTCTATTACATCCAGATCATTAATGAAACATTTTCTCTTTGAATGTCCTGGAATTCCGGCATATACCATGTTGATATCCGTTATTACCATCTTACCATCTCTAATGTACTGGAGAGAATCCTCAAAATGCCGTGAAAAAACAAGTGATTTTCCAATATCAAAATCCGCAGTTGCATGCACAGTCCTTACTATAATATCAGATTTTAATGATCTGTCCAGCCCCATTTCACTCCTGATATACGCAAAACTTCTGGAATAAATCTCTGAAGGATTCATGGTGCCATCCATAATTATTTTATCCCCATATCATTTAAAATCTTTTTTATTTCCATGGGGTTCCCTGCCTTTAATTTCCAAGGGAAATTTTTCCTGGATATTATTATGACATTGATGTCCAGTGAGAGGGCCGCTTTGACCTTTGGCTCTGCATTGAAGCCACTATCCTTGGTAATCAGTGTATCTATCCTGTAGTATTCCATTAATGCCCTGTTAAGATTCTCATCAAAATTCCCCTCCATTGCAATTATATGATCCTTTTTAATTCCCATTTTTATTAGAAATTCAATATTTTCAGGATCGGGGATTATGCGCACATATACATTACGTTCATCAATAATGTTTTTTAAACACCATATATACTTTATTCCTGTGGTAATAAATATATTATGTCCACGCATTGCCATTTCCCCTGCTTCATGATAGTTATTCGCGTAGAATATTCTTATATTATTTATTTTAATGTTATCCCTTTCATATCTGATAAGCGGAATCCCGATGTCTTCGGCCACCCTTATACATGTTTCATGGAGTGAATTAGCATATGGGTGTGACCCATCTATCAATACTTTAATAGAATTTTTCCTGCATAATGTTATAATTGAATCGTATTCAAGTTTTCCCATTATGCTCCTTATACCTTCAGACCTCAATTTTGAAACTCCATCATCTGTTGTAGCAGTTGCAAGAATGTCAAAACCGTAACCTGAAAGGTCACTTGCAAGTTTTCTTGAGTCTGATGTCCCGTCAAACAGTAAGATCATGTTTCAGACCTAATTTTTCCCTGCTCGCAATTCTTTCTGGAATTTTTCAATATCCTTTAATCTTACTTCTAGAACAAAGGCACCCACATAGTTGCAATCGTCACATTTATAGACAGGTCCTGCAATTCCACCGGCGACCCAGTTGAGCTTCAGCGAACCACAATGAGGACATATCCTTACATTCTTGTACTCATCCATATGTAAACACATATTGAAACCATATTTAACTATTTTCAGGATAGCTCTTGTTATGCAATGTTAAGTAAAGATTAAACAGATGGAATAGTAAGTATTTAATTGGATTATGAATATATATACATGGAATATACAGATATAAATCTTGTAGAGGATGGTAATACACGTATTATATATTTTAACAGGGAAGGGCACCTGAATACAGTAACAGAACACATGGTTGATGAGATCATTCACGCAATGAAAAGTGTTGTTGATAGCAGCAGATCAATCATAATTGGTGGAAGAAATAATTTTTCCGCAGGTGCAGACATTGCGCAATTCCAATATATTGATGCACGTAATGCATATGATTTCCATCTAAAGCTCAATGAACTTGCCCTATTTTTCAGAAATTATCCAAGACCGGTAATATCGTTTCTCAACGGATACGTGCTTGGAGGCGGTCTTGAGCTTTCACTTTCAACGGATATCAGAATATGTTCCAGAAAAGCAATCCTGGGCCAGCCAGAAATAAACCTGGGTATCAATGCGGGTGCGGGCGGCAATGTCATACTTCCCTCTGTTATAGGACGTAATAGAGCTCTGTATATGATACTTACCGGGGAAAAGATTACTGCATTACAGGCATACGATTTCGGGCTTGTAGATCTCCTTTCTGATGACCCTGAGGCAGAGGCTAGAAGAATAGCAGAAATAATAAATAACATGCCGGAACATGCCGTATCCATAACAAAGCATGCGGTAAATACCAGTACAGACAGTAACATTGAACTGAAACTTGATTACGAGGCTGCACTTTTCGGTATCCTGCAATCCGAAAAAGATACAAAAGAGAGAATAGATAAATTTATGCAGAAAAAAAGAAGCAAATAAATTTTATTCTTCTATTTCTATGAATCCTGCAGCTTCCCTGAGGTTATAGGTCTTAAGAGCATATTTTTCCATGGGTAGTTCCGGTGATATGAGAGGTGGTTTTACCATTTTTCCGGTATCAAGTTCAAAGCTTGCGTTATGGCATGGGCAGACAACATGCTTTCCATCTTCTGCAACGTTTCCCAGTATGCATTTTAGATGTGAACATATCCCGTTTATTCCATAGAGTTTCCCGTTTTGCTTTGTTATAAAAACAACTTCACCGTTTCCAAGGTTTATGGATACATGGTTACCGGAATTTTCCAGTGCTTTCATGCCTAATATTTTTCTCCATGACATAATACTGTATTTTCAGGTTAAATTTATATTTTCCCTACAAATGCAATATGTGGATAAAATCCATCCTATAATAAATAATTTATAGCTTATTTATATTATTATATATGTTTATTAAAACTAAAAGTAGATATGGATTCCAGGAAACCGTTAAAATTATCAAGGACTTTTTGAAGGAAAAAGACGTTGATGTTTTTGCAGAAATAGACCATAGACGGAACGCCATAAAAGTGGGGATGGATATGCAGAATGAAACTGTGCTTATATTCGGTTCTCCTTCAGGTGGCACTCTTCTCATGGAAGAGAATCCTGAAATTGGCATTGAATTGCCTGCTAAATTACTGGTATACTCAACAAATGACGATGTTTACCTGCTTTATAAAAATCCTGAGGAGCTTATAGATACGTACAAAATAAGAGATTATAAGGAAGTATTAAAAAAGTTAAAAGTGCTCTTTGATAACATCACCAATGCAGTTTCATAATATTTCAACCAAATTATACTGACTTAATTTCAACCTGCTTGGAGTTTGGCACTTTAATATTAGACTTAATAAAACAATTTATATTCAACTTTTCCCCGGTTTAACGGATATTAATCACGTTTCATAATTTCCTGACCCACGGGGAGTTCTCAGCCCAGCCCCTGATCAGATGGTCATTGCAATGTGACTCGCAATATGCTGTATCTGAAGCCCATTGAAGGCCAGGTAGCTTTTAGTCTTACGTCGTCATATATATTCATGAATCGTATATACTATTAATAAGACATATGATAATTGATACATTGCTTTTAAATCTTTCATTAGTACTGGAAAAGAGAAATTAATAATGAAAATTTATACAAGTTCCAGTGTAAGGGTATGACCACCACCCCCACCGTGGCAGATTGTAGCAAGTCCGGTTTTCATATTCCTGCTCTGAAGTGCATTGATCAATGTTACTATTATTCTTGATCCGCTATTGCCAAGTGGATGGCCTATAGCTATTGCACCACCGTTTACATTAAACCTATCCTTTTCAACTCCTAGCTGATCTCTAACTATCAGAGAAGCAACGGAAAATGCCTCATTATGCTCTATCAGGTCATAATAATCTATCTTTTTATGCTGCTTTTCCAGTAGTTTCCTTGTTGCCGGTATGGGTGCCTCAACAAAATCCCTTGTATCAAGAGAGGCTGAGCTGAATCCTGTAATCTTTGCTATTGGCTTTAACCCGTATTCCTTTAATCCCTTCTCAGAGGAAAGAAGAAGGGCAGAAGCCCCATCGGATAGCTGTGATGAATTGCCCGCTGTCAATATGCCATTCCGGTCAAATGCGGAATTAAGTTTTGCCAGGTCCTCCATGGATGTTCTTCTCATACCTTCATCCTTTTCCAGGTTGTCAAGTTTCACAATTTCCTTTGCGAATTCACCGGATTCTGTTGCCCTTATGGCCCTGTTCTGGCTTTCCACAGAAAACTCATCAGCCTGTTCCCTGGTCAGTCCATATTTTCTGGCAGAATGCTCGGCTGACACGCCCATGTGTTCTCCGTAGAGTGCATCTACCAGGCCATCGTTGAGCATAGAATCTTCAATCTTAAGATTCTTATATAGAAGCTGTTTTGGCCCCCATCTGAATTCTGCAGGCAATATTAGTGGTGAATTGCTCATATTTTCAAAACCACCGGAAACAATTATATCATGCTCTCCAAGCATAATCTCCCTTGCAGCATTCTCTGTTGCAAGCATTCCCGATGCGCATACAACATTTACCGTGTTTTTTGTTACTTCTGGCTTAAGTCCGGCATAAAAAGCAGCCTGACCGGCCGGATTCTGACCAACATTGGCCTGAATTACATTTCCCATTATGATCTCTTCAATGAGGTCTTTATCTATTCCGGAATCCTTTATAACGGCTTTAATGGCAGCTGCACCCAGATCAGTGGCCTTGATTCTTGAAAGTGATTTTCCGAATTTTCCTATAGGTGTACGTTTGGCGGAGACAATATATACATCTTCCATGCATTCAGTATAACCTATATCTTTATGTATTTTTTTATCGACTATTAGCGTCAAATCAGATCAAGAATATATACTTCAAATAATTAAACCTATATTGGTAGATCTTTACCCTTTATTTTTAAAACGCAATGAATGCCATACATAATAGGAAAATTTAATAATGACCGAATTATCTTTACCGGATGGTAGATCAAAATAATGAAGATTCTGGAAATGCAACAGATTCAGAAACAGAAAAAAGTATGGAACAGAAATCTGAAACCGGTGAACAGGAGACAACATCCAGCAAAAATGAAATTAAAGAAAAATCCAACATCAGGCTTTATATTGAAATAGGTGTAATAGTTGTCGGGATTATTCTCATAGCCGTTGCTTCTATCCAGGTTAAAGGAATAATAAACACAAAATTTAATGTCTATTCGGAAATAGCATTGACGTTAAGCATCATTTTTATAGCTTCACCAGCGGTTTTATATTTTAAGAAATTAAGAGAGATGAAACCAGCAATAGTTGTTATCGCTATAATGCTTGTTGGTATTCTGATATTATATATACTCCTTGTGCCTTATAAATTAGTCACGGTACACTTTGGGCTTCTTGGAGATGTGATGGTTGAGTACATAATAGGTGTATTTTTGTTAATTTTTATGGTATCACATATGACAAAGGTGCATTTACTGAAAAACAGTAAATCATGAAATAGACACTAAAAATTTTTCTGCCTCTTTTATAGCTATTTCCCCAGCCCTTTCTGGGTCCTTCTCAAATATTATTTTTCCATCGCTTTCCTTTCTTCTTATATTTAGTTCATCCACTGATATTACTGATTTTCCTTCGGTTAGTGCGAATGCCGCCTCAGAGGTAGTTCCGGAATATCCATCTATTGCTATCAGCGCATCAGATGCCCTGACTATAAAAAAATTTCTCAAATATCCGACACCAGTGGGAATAGCAAGTGATAAATATTTATTACCGTTCAATCTGTTACCATCTGGAAGTATTCCTATTACCATTCCGCCTGCATCATGTACCCCTCTAGAAACACACTCCATAATACCGGCACCTCCACCACAGAAAACTGCACAATTTCTGGAAGCTAAATACTTTCCCAGGGTATAGGCAATGTCACAATGTATTTTATCTGTTATACTACCACCGATTACACCGATGTTATAATCATACATTATTATAACAGTTATTTCTTATATTTAATCATTTAATTTTTGAAATGTATAATGTAAGGTCCCTGATTGATTTCACATAAGCTATTTCTCCTTTGGCAAATGTTTCCTGTGGGTCATCGGGCACAGCTTTCCATAACTGAGAGTCAATGGCGATTTCATATGAATTGTTTTTAAGAATATTTTTTATTTCGCCGGTTTTTCCTATTATTGAATCTTTACCGGTTGCAGGTTTCCTTCTGAAAGGGTGCCTGAGCCAGAACCTGGCAAACCACGCTCCGATAAAAAAAGACACAAACGTATCAAGCACATATCCTATTATTATTATCTGGCTCATAAAAATTCAATGCAATCTTGATATATTAAATTTCATATTAAATTTTTATTGCCATATTCTATGGTCTCGCTATAGCCATTGTAGAAAAATATTTTATATTTCAATTATATTTTATTCTCATGAATAAATACCCGTTGAATAAATATTATGGTGTTGATAATATATTTTTTCCGGGTGAGAGAATATTAGCTCAATACAC
>JAKAAU010000016.1 GCA_021802165.1 Thermoplasmata archaeon | reverse complement strand
AACTTTGACTACCTTCCCACGCTAATGCATGTAACTTACCACCTTGGATGTTAATTTGTATTTAATAAATGCGAATTTAAAGTACAATTCAGCTTTAGTGGTTAGAATAAAATAGGAGAAAAGTATAGAACAATTATGTATTCAGAATATATTATGGAAGAGGTCTTTGATTTCTTTCAGTATCCGGAGAGTTATGACAGAACTATGATCAACGCTTCACTTCAAAGGATTACCTGCACAGATAATAATATAATTTATAATAATAAAAAGGTTGAACCAGAATTAAAATGTACAAAAGACAATTGTCTGGGATTTTTTCTTGCGAATATTCCAGAAATGATAGTTGATTCTATGGAATACGAAGGCAGACTTCCACCTAAACTGGAAAAGCTACGTAAAGATACTATAGATCTTATAAATCTTGGAAGATTCAATGAATTGGCAACACTTGACCTATACCTTTTGCTAGAAATGGGAATGCGCTGTGCATATTCCAGATGGCTTGGAAATAGAATTAAGATATCAAAATATGGAAATGATGACATAATTCTGGAGAATTATGATTATAGAAGGCTCAAACTATATATAAGACTGAAAGGCCTGGGAAGAACTGATATATATGTCAATGGCGAACCGTTTCCAGGTTCAGAAAATTCATTATTACGCTGGGCAACTAAATTCGTGGATCGACCAACAGGTCTCATGTTCCGGCTATCACTGAACATACGAAATCTGCTTGCACATGGAGAAAATGAATGGGATCTTTATCCTGTTTCTAAAAGTGTTGAAATAGCAGCATCAGCTGCAGCCAAACTATTATCGGAAATAGAGCCCGGGAAAATTCCAAGAAACGAGGTTACACATAGTTCTGATAAAATACGTGCTCAGAAAAAATACCATGGCTCCACAAGCAGAAGGAATTACTGATAATCTACTGTCTTGGTTTAATTCTAAAATTCAGTTTTTGGTAATCTTTGTAAACAGTGATACAGCACACATCTGTATAATTTATTGAAAATACCACCGAATCTATACTATATATTTTAAGGGTTCCATTATTGACTGTTAACATATTTATGCCAGAATATACTGAATCGTTAATATATATGTCATAAAATCCCTTTAAAATGTATATACTGTTAACTGTATTTATAAATTTAGAGTAAATAAAATGATCAAGGGCGTGTTCAATATCATACATAAAAAAAGAAATAAAGACTCAGATATAAACGTTTGTTTAATGAATCATTTTTTATTTTCAAGCTGGTATTTCAATCCGTTGAGAAAATTTTCAAATATATCTGTTGCTGTAACTATGCCAATACCGCCTGGAACGGGAGTGATATTCTCTATATATTTTTCCAGTACAGAAAAATTAGCATCACCAGTAATTTTTTTCCCGGAGTAGTTAATTCCAACATCTATTACAGTAGAATCAGGTTTAACATAATCATTATCAAGAAATCCGGAAACCCCCACGGCAACAACTACTATATCGCTTTCTCTTGAAATTTTTCTGATATCCGGAGTTTTGCTATGACATAGTGTTACTGTATAATCCCTGTTGAGAAGCAGCATTGAAAGTGGACGCCCGACTACCGGAGACCTGTTAATTATACAAACAGTGTTACCCGGGACTTTATAATATTCAATTATATCTATTACTGCCCTGGCTGTTGCCGGAGCAATCATTTCATTTTTCATGGCTAGATTTCCCTGATTATACGGGGTCATCCCATCTGAATCCTTGTAAAAGCTTATATTATTAACTGTATTATAAAAATTCAGCCCGGGGGGTAAGGGTGATTCTATCATTATTCCGTATATATCATCTCTTCCGTTGCATGATTTGACATAGTCTATAAGACTTTTCTGATCTATTGAAGCGAAATTTTTTAATTCAACCTCTACTCCAAGCTTATCTCCACGTTTAATTTTTGAATTGGCGTAGATAGTACTGGCAGGATCATTTCCGATCTGAATCAACTGAAGTTTCGGTGTGATCTTATATTTATCTTTTATGGCTTCAATTTCTGACCTGATCTTTAACATTTTTTCATTTGCAACTATTTTTCCGTCCAACAACATGTTCGGCACCTTCCCTTATCTTAAAATGCATTTTCTTAGATTTTACATACTATATATTCATGCATCTATATACTTTATCCTGAATCCGTTGTCATAAATCAATCTATCGGAAAATAAGCCACTTAATTTATATGGCTCCATTTCTGAAACTTATTGTTGTAAAATATTTAGCCTGAAAGCAGGAAGCCACATGCGTTAGGATGGGAGAATGTCACATATACTCATATATATATCAATAATATTTCATTCAAAATTCATGTAGAATTAGTAATCCTATTTTTTCCTGTTCAATATAAGATTAACAGTGAAATTCCACAAAATAACTATAACAGCATTACCCTAATATATATAATAAGTATGAGCAGTTGATATATATGGACGCCAATAAAAAATTACAAGAAGTTAACAGGATAATAGTGGAATCTAATAAAGATAATAAAGCATTTGCAAGCTCATTTATGAATTTCATGGGCACAACCATGAATTCAGGAGCCCTTGATACAAAAACAAAAGAATTATTAGCCCTGGCTCTGGGAATTGCCGCCAGGTGTGAATGGTGCATTTCATATCATGTTAATGAAGCATTTAAAGCGGGTGCAACTAAAAAAGAGCTTATGGAAGTGGGCTATGTAACAGTATTAATGTATGGCTCACAGGCACTTATGGAAATGAATAACTTAATTGATGCAATAAACCAGTTTGAAAAACAATGAATATTGATAATATATTGAGTAAAATCTATAATTCAGAGATTTACTATGAAGCTGTAGATCAGGAAATAAATGATATAGTTGACATGATCCGTAAGGGTTACTCTTCAGAACAGATTAATAGGAAAAGAAACCCCGATTTTAAATATTTATTTGAATTTGCAAAATCTAGAATAAGGGTCTCCAGAAAATTTACATACGCAGACCACCTATTTCTTGATTATTATTCCTCTATGTATTCAACACCGGAAATAATAGGAAAATACAGGGCTCAGAGATTGAAGGGACATCATATTATCGATGCGGGAAGCGGTGCAGGTATGCAGGATATTGTATTTGCCAAGTATTCTGATGTAATAGGTATTGAAATGAACAAATCAAGATATCTCATGGCTCTTTTGAACCGAATTCCATACCAATCCACTGCTAATTTTATAAACGAGGACTTTTTCAATTATTCTGGTGATTTCAGAGACTCGGTAATATTCAGTGATCCTTTGCGCCCATCAAATTCAAAGGAAAAATATTTTTCACAGCTATCTCCGAATCCCCTTGATTCTATTTCTATTTCAGATAACATTTTCGGATATGCAATAGACCTTCCACCTCATATTAAATGGGAAAATATACTCTTAAAGGGAGAAAAAGAGTATATATCCATAAACGGAAACCTGAATCGATTAACGGTCTATTCACCCTCGCTCTCAACAGAAGAATCAACTGCTGTTATTCTCCCTGAAAATATAATATATTCGGGCAAGCCGGATGAATTCAAAAAATCATTATCTCCGGAATACAAGAACTTTGAATATCTTTTTATGCCTGATATTTCCGTAGTATATGCCAAACTTTTGAATGATATTATAGACCCTGCCTGGAAAATGATATACTTAGATCAGAAACGGTACGTATTTGCTGGGAATTCTGAATTAAAGACATTTCCGGGTACACAGTATTCTATTATAGATTTTTCTGATGATTTGAATATTGAACATAAACTTGCAAAGTGTGATGGAGGGAAAGTATTTTTTAGATTCAATATGAATCCTGATGAAATGTATATACACAAAAACGCACTGGAAAAAAATCTGACAGGAAGCAAGAATATATATGTGTTCAAATCTGAGAAGGGTTATATACTCGCTGAGAAATTAGAATAAGGTATGGATCATCTTATTTTTAAAATCGATGAACCTGCTATAAAAATAATTTTCAAATATCTTTTTATAGAATTTAGCAATTTCTTGTGACAAATATGTTAGAATTTTATTCTAAGGCCAAATTACCTACCAGATTCGGTTCATTCGAAATATACGTTTTTAAAAATGATGAAAATAAAGACCACGCTGTTCTTGTACATGGCAACGTGGAAGGAAAAGAAAATGTGCCTGTAAGGATTCACTCTGAGTGCCTGACTGGAGACGTTTTTGGTTCGATGAGATGCGATTGCAGGGATCAATTATTGACATCAATGAGATATATAGGCAAACAGGATTATGGCATGCTCATTTATTTAAGGCAGGAAGGCAGGGGAATAGGACTTCTGAATAAAATCAGGGCCTATCATCTTGAAGATGCGGGACTGGATACGGTAGAGGCAAATGTGGAGCAGGGGCTTCCTGCAGACAACAGAAAATACAATTTTGCTACAGACGTTATAAAATATTTTAAAATAAAGTCTGTTCAGATAATGACTAATAATCCTGAAAAAATTAAATTCCTGGAAGACAACGGAATAAAAATAGTGAAAAGAATTCCTGTCATCATTGAACCCACAGAATTTGATAAATTTTATCTGGAGACAAAGAAAGATAAAATGGGACATCTACTCTGATAATTAGAATAATTCAGGGAATTTATTTGTATACAGTGGATTTGTATTGATTTTAAACTACAGAGAAAATAATTGTGTAGAAGCCCGTGGTATTGAAAAACATAATATATGGCTAATAATTATAGGTATATGGGAGATAGCCTGGCTGATATTGAAATATCTAAGGACGGTGAAATTTACTATGTACGCATGACTTTACCCACAGGTGAAGTGGTCAGCATGGAAAATGAAAACTTTGAAGAAATACTTGAAGAAATAGCAAACGACCTGCAGGATAGATATCCTGCATAAAATGCGGGGATGGCCCAGTGGTACGGCGGCAGCCTGCTAAGCTGTTTCTCGAAATGAGAGCATGGGTTCAAATCCCATTCCCCGCGCTTAAATCTTTTAAGTAATAGGATCAAAACAAATTTTAAGACTTTATATGGTTAGAACCCACCAAGCAGAAAGCATGCCATACCCCAGATCATTGCCACCTTTGATACTTTCTCGCCCTTTGATATATTTGTATAAATATAAATAATAGTAAGTGCAAACAGAAAATCGTCTATGAAAACGGCATAAAGATAGTACACTGATAATACGTGAAAATAATAGGGGAGGAAGGAAATAAGAATGGTGATAATCACAAATATGGATGAGATTATTTTGGCGTTCTGAATCCCTATTCTTTTTGGAAGTGTATTCCTATCTACATCACCTCTAACATCCTCGATATCCTTCATGATTTCCCTTGACATATTGGAGAAGAAAGCCAGTAAAAATAAAAGTACCATCTTTGACAGTGTATTGGTAATAAAACCCCCATAGAGAAATATCATCCCAATCAGAAGGCTTATTGTTATGTTTCCTGGTAGTCCCATTTTTTTGGTTTTAAATTCGTAACTAACTAGGAGTAATTCAGCTAATATCACCACAGAGCTTATAAGCAAAGATACAAATAGGGATACTAGAAAACCCCCAATAAAAAAAGAAAAAGCCATATAATAAGCCAACTTTTTTGATATTGTACCAGAGGGCAATGGTCTCTCTGGATGGTTGTATTTATCCGTTTCAAGATCACTTATATCGTTAATAATATTCCCACCAGCTGTAACAAGAAATACACTTATAGCACCGAGGGAAACTGGGATTAAAAATTTTAAAATGTGTACATTCACAGCTATAAAACCTACTATGTATATTGAAAAGAAACCCATAAAGCCATTTACTGGCCTTGTGATCTTTAACCATTTATTCATTTACAACCCTATATTTGCATTAATAAAATATTTTTCTTAATATGAAAATAATAAAAATCTAAATTTTCATTTATGCTAAAAATAAATACAATAAAAATATGCAAACATTTATAAATAAAATTTTGTTTACACTACTATGGATATTTCAGGTTACGTATTATTAGCAATAGCTTTAATTGATGGATTGCTGTTTGGATTGGCGATTAAGAAAGGTATAGTATCTGCCATATTATTGATAATAGCGTTTGTATTAGCCGGTTATGCAGGGCTCGCATTCATACCCAAGATTTCATTGAGTAAAATTTACTCGTACGCTACAAAATTTATTTTTGATAATATCAGTAAGGCCCCAGGGTTGGTTAGTCTTGGTCATGTAGGTGCCATCACAATAGTCACAGTCTTATTCCTTGTGGGATTAGGTCTAGGTATATGGAAAGGATAAATTATTAACCTGATATTATTTATATATTTTTTATTTATTTAATAGATTTTTTTCTTTTATTGATATTTTTCCAGTATTTCCGGGAATGAATCTATATAAAAATAATTTGTATTAAAATGTCCGGCAGGATATTCCTTAAATGTGTGTATTATACCACCTTTTTCAAGCATGTTATGAATTATCCCCATTCCTATATTTATTCTGAACTCATCACGATTTCCAGTCTGCAGGATTATTTTTTTCCCCTTTAACTGATCAATTTCATTTACAAGTCGATTAACAGGGTCGAATTTCATCCATCTATTCCATACATCAAGAATTAGCTCCCCAGTTTCCATGGAAAATGGAAGGTCTATTTCTGTACCCTGAGGGGAATAAGACGCTGCCATGGCTATAACGTTATATGCCGTCAATTGATTCTGTGTATGTGTAAAGCTTTTTCTGTATTCTTCAATAAAGTTCTTCAAACCCGATTCCCTGATTTCCATAAAGGTTGTGGCAAAATCAGGCATATAACAGTAAGGAAAATAAGAATCGCCGGAAACGTCTATAAATCCACTGTAAATTTCTGGATGATCCATTACGAGGGAAATTGAACCGAACCCGCCAGAAGATTTTCCAAAAAGATATATATCTCTCTCGCCGTATTTCATTTTTATATATTTCATCAGATCTTTAGTAATATAGGTCTTATAATTTCCTATAGCAGTAGAATCTACAAATTGATTGCCACCAAACTGTGTCATAGTATCCGGTAAAACAATTATAAAACTAAAATTATCCTGAAGCCTTATAATTAAGTCTATGAAATCGAAGCTGGTGTAATTTTTGTTCAAAAAGCTGTTGCCTGACCCGAAAAATCCTGGAAGTCCTATAAGAACCGGAGTTTTATTATTGACCTTATTTTCTATTATTATTATTTTCCTTATAGCCGGATCACCCAGTGGGTTTTTTTCCAAGGACGGTATTAATAATTCCTCCTGTTTAATCTTATACATGATAGTCAATGTTATTTCAATATAAAGATTTCACCGCCTTTGGAAGTCTATAAAAATAACAGAAATAATATAACAAAGTTTATTAATGGCAATATTTATTACAGAATAAGGAGGTGCATCAATGGTCAGTTTCACAATTCATTATGACGATGATGACGACAATGATGAAGAAGACGACGATGACGATGATGAATGATTTGTCTGTATCGTTCAAGTGAATAACTCATAATTTTCATATTATGGGGTATTAAGTCAAGTGCCGGATGTTAAAGCATTGGAACCTGTAGTTCTGAAGATCAATTAGTTATAAAGAATATTCACCACTAAGGGCATATTGGCTTTTTATCCTCTTTTCAATGAAACGACATATCCTGCTTCATTTGAATAAACACAATTTAAGCATATAAAATCGTTTTTTCTTGGTCTGTTTTTTGTTTATGATATACATGGCATTCCTGGATCGTATATCCAGATTCTATTTTCATCACAGGAACAACGTTTTCCCATTTCTTATAAATTATAAAGTTTTAAAATTGATTATCAAACAGGAATTGTGTAGATATCCTGTTTCATAACCATACTGGGCCGCACTATATACAGTAAATCTCCCATTTCCGGTTACATCAAGCACCTTTATTTTTTGGCCATACCTTGAGATATCAAATAATCTGCGTAAAATTAAATGCACTACTATTTTCTTGATTAGTATTATTTAAAGTACTTTTCTTATGTTTGTCCGTGATCAGCTTAATGTCTCAGGATTTGAACACGATACTATTAACAGAATAATATTAATATATATTTTGATAGGTAACAGCTTTTTAAAAAATTCTAGAAATATTCCAAATTCGCAGCTTAAACACTGTAATTACGTTCCATCCCATAAAATGAATGTTCTATCTTAACAAACTTAAATATAGAATTAGAATTTACATGCATGGATATACTAATTGTTGGTGGTGGTGCAGCCGGTATGTCTGCGGCTTCCAAGGCCAGACGTATGGATTCCAGCGCCAGAATAACGGTAATAGAAAAGACGGGATATGTATCTTATGCTGAATGCGGTATGCCCTATTATCTGGCAGGTTATTTCCAGGATTTTAAAGATTTGCTACATTATCCTGTGAGTGAATTCACTGAACATAGGGGAATAAATGTAATTACGAATTCTACTGTAACCTCCATTAATGCCGGGAAAAAATATATTGATACAAACGGTAAAAGCTATAAATATGATAAACTTGTACTTGCCACCGGCGCAACACCTAATATACCAGATGAATTTAAGGAATACGGGGTGTCGCTGAGGAATATGGAAAGTGCAATTTCCATGAACAGCGAATTATCCGGAGTGAGCCAGGTAACAGTAGTAGGTGCTGGCGTTCTAGGGACGGAATTATTTTCATTACTATCAAAAAAATACCATGTTAAATTGATATCAAAACATGAATATCTACTTCCGCATTTGGATCCTGATATGGGAAACGTACTTAATAATCTTGTACAGGAAAATAATCCAGATATTGAATATAATTCGGTTCCTGTATCAATTTCAAAAATTCAGGAAAAATATAAAATTACTACAACCCTAGGATCCTATTTTAGTGATTATGTAATTTTTGCAACGGGTATAAAACCATCTGTGGAACTTGCTGAAAAGGCTGGCATTGAATTAACACCTGATAATCTAATAAAAACTAATGACTATTTACAGACCTCAGACCCTGATATATATGCCGGCGGAGATAATGTAGCAACAAAGAACCATGTTACTAACTATTATGGCTATTATCCACTTGCACAGGTTGCCAATAAGATGGGCAGAACAATCGGAATTAATGTTTTTGGTAATAAAAGGATATTCCCAGGTGCACTGGGGACCACGATAATCAACATCTTCGGATATCAGGTCGGATACACAGGAATCAATACTTCTCTAGCCCAGAAACTGGGAATAAATTTTGATAGTGTCTTTATAAAAGCTAAAGATAAATCCAATTACCTGCATGGATCAGATGTGTACATAAAAATAATTTTCGAAAAGAAATCTGGAAGGCTTCTTGGTTCCCAGATTATAGGGAAGGAAAATTCAGCATGGAGGCTGAACGTTATGGCCACAATATTGTATAGTAACATGACCCTCTACGATGTCTTATACAATGATATGGGTTATGAGCCTGAATACGGGCCGGTGTGGGATCCTATTATTATAGCCGCAAGCCTTGGCCTAGACAAAATGGATAATTATGTATGAAAGGATAACCATTCCGATTAAAAACACGATAAAACCAAGTAGAAATCTGAACATTTTTTTATTATATATTACAAAGAGAAAGAAATTTACAATTTCACGCATTTTCAGTTTTGACTTTCCCTCTGTTCTCTTCACAAAAACTACCGGATATTCGGTAATCTTAAATCCAGCCTGATTTAATCTATTCACTATATCTACCTGACCAACATACCCATTCTCAATATCTATTTGTTTTCCTATGAAATTGCATGCCTTTCTGCTGTACACCCTAAACCCTGAAGTACAGTCATGTAAATGAATATCAAATGATATTCTGAAGAGTGTGTTGGCTATTTTACTTATTATCTGTCTGATAAACTCATCGTTGGTGATTCCACTCTCCATATATCTGGATCCTATAACGAGATCTGATGAAGTGTTTATGGCTTTTTCTATCATTTTAGGAACATCTTCGGGTTTGTGGGAAAGATCAGCATCCATAACAACAACGTAATCAGAATCGGTAAGTCTCATGCCGTCTATCTCTGCACTGATTAAGCCCAATCTTCCGTGCCTTATAAGGAAATGTACATCAGGATATTCTTTTTTTAGCATTTCGGTTCCGTCTTCGGACATATCATCTATAACATATATTGAATTTACATTTTCACCCTTTAATTCCTGTATAAGTCTTTTCAGGTTTTCTCTCTCATTGAGGGCAGGTACAACAACTGAAGCATTTAATGTCATAAACGTCACTGTATAATTTTATTTAATTTAAAATGTTTGAATTTTTTATATTGCCATTAAGAACACATATATTAATGCTTAAATTCAAAGATATAGAATTTTTGTGAAGACAAAGTTATAATATTCCTATATAAAGACATCCAGATCATTAACTGAAAGTTATGCTAACATTTTCTCCTATTGAACTATTTTTTCTGCTTTTAGTTCAAGTATGTCCATTCTGATATCTTCAATACGTGTTAATCTACCTCCTACTGTAAAAACACGTTCGTCCGTTTCGATAAGATAAGAATTTTTGTATCCCGGAATAACGTCGGTACCTTTAATGTGCCCTTCAATATCAACTGTGCCATTCTGGGTATCTCCTATAACGTGTCCCGTAAGCCGGTAACCGTTGTTCATGAAAACGTTTATGGCCTCACAGGATATCCATGATGTTTTAAAATCCCATGCATCCCTGATCTGGAATTTGGATATGTAAATGGATGGTTTCCATACAATGTTATAATAATAATAGTTTATAATATGAATCATCTCCTCCTCCTGGAAGTCTATTGCATATTTGGTTTTAGTGCTTATGTTATCAACATATACTATGGCTTCATCACGATCCTTTATTATAACCTCTGGAGATATACCGGGACGCCGCTTGATCACGGCTCGGGATATGAGTTCGGAGATATCGTAGCGATCTGAATCTGGAAATATGGTTATAATTACAGATATGCCGCGTTCAGCGGCTTCTAGAAGGTATTTATCCAGATATTTAAGCAAAGGCAATCTTAATGAAACTATAATTTCAGTCTGTGCATTCAAGAGCATGTTTTTCATCTGCTCCCTGATAAGATTGATATTATCCATATACCAGAGGTAGGGATTGTATTTTGTTGTCTCCGGTTCTGAGCTTTTTATATAATCAGAAAGTTCATCCTTGTATGATGTCATTTCTCCAATAATCCTCGTAAGCGCGACATCAACTGGAACTGCCCTGTAAATTTTTTTCTTGCCTGGACTAATTTCGATTAAACCTTTTGTAAGCAAATTATTGAACAGGTCGTATACTCTGGGTTGCGGTACCCCTGCTGTAGATACAATGGAAGTTGAAGTTTGCGGTCCATTTAATAATAAGGTCTTATAAACCTTTATTTCATAGGGTGATAATCCAAACTTTGATAATTTCTCGAATAATTCTTCACCAGTCATATAGGTTTATTTCAAAGATATAAATAAATATTTATATTTGATAATAAAAAATTAAAGTTTTCCTATATCTCTTACTATGTTTATATCCAATGGAGATTCTCCAGGGGTCCAGTCGGCAGGTATTGCACACATGTGACCGGCTTCCTCAGGAGTATCCCGCAATGTTTTTAAACCCATAAATGCACCATATATATGCCTTACATCCTTTCCCAGTCCATTGTTAAACATTGCCTCGTACTGTATGTTTCCATCTGGGTCAATGATTACTATCCCCCTCTGAGCCTGATATCCCTTAGAATCCAGAAATCCATAATTTTTTGCGATCTCTTTTGTGTAATCATCTATAAGTGGTATTTTACTCTTACTTACCCTGGGGGACGTATCACACCATGCTTTATGGGAAAATACCGAATCCTCGCTTATACCGAAAACCTGGGCGCCCTCCTTTAAGAACTGGTCGTAAGATCCCATAAGTGCTTCAATATCTGTTGCACACACAAAGGTAAAATCTCCTGGGTAGAATGTAAGAATGACCCATTTACCCTTATAGTCTGATAATTTAATCTTCTTTATTTCCTTCTTCGCTGGAAAATATGTATCTGTTTCAAAATCCGGTGCTGCATCTCCTATCTGTAACATTGTTATCCATAATAAATAATTATATCTTATATTAATTTAACTGATTTGTAATTGTTTATATGCCTAGGATATAATTAAATCAATAAGTCTAGAAATATTTATTTGATTATAATTTAAAGTATTTATTAATATTTTGTAGCTTAGGATACCATCAATTTAAGTGATATTTCACTCTTTTATACAAAGAATTATATATGCCTTAACATATATTCTATTATGGCGAACGCTAAAAAACAGCTCGAAGAGTTTCAAGCCCAGATAGAAAGAATGCATGATAATATGAAAAC
>JAKAAU010000015.1 GCA_021802165.1 Thermoplasmata archaeon | reverse complement strand
CACAAAATAACCAAGTACATAGTCCAGGGCATCCTTTTCCGGAACATTCCTTGCCATCTTACCGATCATTACGCAGAGTTCTCCCTCGTAATCAACCTTCATTCCGTTTCCTGCCTCAACTGTTGCACCACTGCCGGCGAATGTATTATTTGATTTGGTGAAAACTACCGGTGTTTCAGGTACCTTGCCGCCCTCATGCTCTGAAACATGGCTCTTATAATTAAGGCCTATGCACATAAGTGTTGATCTTTCATCTATGATTGATTCAAATGAAAAATCATAATCCTTAAAGTCATTTATATCATGAATCTTTTTAAAATCATCACCAGAAAGAGACGAAATTTCGGTTGTTTTAATACCGTAATCATCAAGAAGCGCCAGCCCTCCATTGTTATACAGTGCCAGATGCCTCTGTCCGTTTATATTAACTGCAGCTATTTTCATATGGATAAATATGAAAATTATATAAAAATCTATGTCCCTTCCTGATAGCTGTTAAGATATTTCAGCTGATCCTCTGTATAGCTATCTATTTTAAAATTCATTGATTCCAGTGCAATTTTTGCAACCTCATAATCGATCTCTTCAGGTACCGGGTATACCTTGTTTGACAGATTTTCTCTGTGCTTTACTATATATTCTGCTGTCAGGGCCTGAAGTGCGAAGCTCAGATCCATAATTTCAACTGGATGGCCCTGGCCTGCGGCAAGGTTTAAAAGCCTTCCATCAGATATCAGATCTACTGTATTCCCATTCTCAAGCCTGTATTCTGTCACAAGATTCCTTACCTGTACCTTTTCTGTATTTCTTTTCTCCAGTGAGGAGTAATCAATCTCATTGTTGAAATGCCCAACATTTCCCATTATTATTCCTTTTTTGGCAACAAGCATATCATCATAGCTAACTACATTTTTCATGCCTGTGGCTGTGAATAGAAGGTCAGCATCCCTGATAGCGCTATTCATGCGATCAACGTTGAAACCATCCATGACTGCCTCTATGGCCTTTACAGGGTCAACCTCTGTAACTGTTACCCTTGCACCCATCCCCTTCAGCCTCATTGCAACTCCCTTTCCTACGTAGCCGTAGCCTGCTACAAGGGCATTTTTTCCTGCTATCAGAATGTTTGTTGCGTTCATAAATCCGTCCAGGGCACTCTGCCCGGAACCATACCTGTTGTCAAAGAAATGCTTCATCTGTGCATCGTTCACATCAAACATGGGGAATTTCAGGGCTCCGGCCTTTTCCATTGCCTTGAGCCTTACGACTCCTGTTGTGGTCTCCTCATTCCCACCGATTACATTTTTTACAAGATTTGGGTCAGATGCGACCAGATTTGTGAGGTCTCCACCATCATCGATTATAATATCTGGCGCAATCTCAACAGTTTTCTTGATATTGTCATAATATTCTGTTTCTGTTTCCCCCTTTTTTGCGTATACCATATAATTATAATCCTTCCTGAGTGAATCAACAACACTATCATCAGAGCTCAGGGGGTTGCATGATGCAAGCCTTACCTCTGCACCCCCTTCAGATAGTAGAAGTGCAAATATTCCTGTTTTAGCCTCAACGTGCAATGCCATGGCTATTTTTATGCCCTTAAATGGTTTTTCCCTCAAAAAGCGTTCCCTTATACTTGCAGATACAGGCATATGATCTCTTGCCCACTTTAATCTTAAAAATCCATTGCTTTCCATTATAATCATATGTGTATACTTTTGATGCTTAAAAGAATTCCCCTGCCACATTCATCCACAGTATATTCCATTTTTTTGTCCATGGCTGGAAACAGGGATTTGCCTGACAGGATAAGCCCCGGATTGATATATATAAAAAACTGGTCGAATAAATTAGAGTCAAGGAATTCATTTATAACCTGTACACCGCCCTCCACCAGTACGGATTTTATTCCAAATGAGTATAATTTTTCCATTATTCCCGTTATCCCGGTGTCGTTTACAGTAACTGTCTGGGCATTGTTTATGTGTTTATTTTTCCTGGACACTATATAAGTTTTCACACTGCCATCAAAGATTTTATAACTGTCCGATAACTTGAATTCGCCGTCAAGGATTATTCTGCATTTGGAATAGCGGAGAACAGGGTCATCCACAATAACGGTATTTGCACCAATAAGCACAGCGTCAACGGATTTCCTTAGCGAAATTACCCTCTCCATATCATCTGCGTCAGAAATATTATAGCGCCCACTTTCTGATGATATTTTCCCGTTCAAAGACATAGCAACGTTTATTGTTACCCTTGGAAGCATATAGGTTAATAATGTTCTAATATAACAATTTTGAGATACTACTAAAAAATAAGTATTTATAACTGTTAACAATATAGAAAAAGTAGGTATACCAGAATAATGCAATGGAAGTGGGTTTATGAAGGTCAGCGGTCATATATATTTCAATGGAAAATTAAGGCACGGGACTATTGATCTCTCCGGAGTGCCTTTGTTCAAAGCAGGTATTGCAAATGATGGGCTTTACGGGACCCTTATACCAGTGCCTATAAATGCACATACACATGTGGGTGATTCATTCATCGGTGACGAACCCTCCGGCACACTGCCGGACATAGTTGGCCCCGGGGGGCTCAAACACAGGATGCTCGAACATGCTGGTGAAGATTCAATTATAGAAGGAATCAGGAATTCTAACAGGTTTATGTGGAAAAATGGAACAGGCTCATATATTGATTTCAGGGAGGGCGGCCTGAATGGGAATAAGCTTATCAGAAAATCTAAACCGCGGCATATACGGCCTGTTGTACTGGGAAGACCCTACGGCAGTGACCCCCTTGAAGATATTCTGGATACTTCCGATGGAATTGCACTAAGTTCTATTTCAGATATTGATTATGAAGATGCAATGAAGGCATCTGTTGAAACCAGACGGAGGGGAAAAATATTTGCCCTTCATTTCAGTGAGAACAAAAGAGAGGATATTGAAAGAATTCTGGATCTTAAACCATCTTTCCTGGTACACGGGATAGAGGCAGATGATAATGATCTTAATTTACTTGGAAAAACTGGAATCCCTGTAGCAATAACTCCGCGATCGAATATTTTTTATGGAAAGCGGCCGGATTATGGAAGATTTATTAAATCAGGCATTGAAGTAATGATGGGCACAGATAATGTGTTTATAACGGAGCCGGATATGTTCAGCGAGATGGATTTCCTTTACAGGTATCAACGCTTCAGCACGTACATTAACCCGTCTGATATACTTAAATTTGCAATAGACAATCCGAGAAAATTACTGGAAAAAAATGGAGTTAGTATTAAAGAAGCCTATATATTTTTTAAAAACCAGCTAATCAATGAATACCAGATCGTAACGAAGAAACATTATTTCAGGTCCTCTATTATACATATTTTTGAGTAGATACTAAAATATTAAATATATTAGGGCAATTCCCCTGTATGTACTCAGATGCAATAACAGCATTCAGGAACGGAAATCCTGTGCTAATATTTGATGCAGATACCCGTGAGGGTGAGACCGATATAGTAATACCATCCCAGTTCATCACACCAGAATTTATACGTATAATGAGGAGGGACGGAGGAGGACTCATATGCACAACTGTAAAACAGGATGATGCGGAGAAATTGGGGCTTCCGTATATTGAAGACCTTTTCAGGAAATGCCTGAATATGGATAAATCCATACTGAATGCGGATGACATGAAATACGATAAGGACAGTACATTTTCTATTACCATAAATTCCCGTGATACGTTCACAGGAATATCTGACAATGATAGGTCTCTAACGGTCAGGCATTTTGCTGATTTCCTTGAAAACATGGAGGAAAATGGCACGGATCAGAGGGGTTTCGGGTCTGTTTTTAGAACTCCGGGGCACATACATCTTTTAATAGCAAGAAATGGATATTTCTCAAGAAGGCGCGGACATACTGAATTGAGTACATACCTTGTTGAACAGGCCGGGCTGGTTCCATCAGCAACCATAGTTGAGATGCTGGGTGATGATGGAAAATCAATGGCCAGGGATAAGACCGAGGATTATGCCAGAAAACATGGGTACGGATTTGTCACAGGCGAGGAAATAATCAGTGCATGGAGTGAGAACCGTTGAAAAAGATAGGGATAGTGGATACTACCTTCGCCAGATATGATATGGCGGCTTCTGCCATAGATGAGCTGTACGCATACGGTACAGGATTTGTGGTGGAAAGGTACACTGTCCCGGGTATAAAAGATATCCCTGTAGCCTGCAAAATCCTTTTTGAAGATTACCAGTGCGATCTGGTAATGGCATTTGGAATGCCGGGCCCCATGCCCGTTGACAAGATGTCTGCCCAGATTGCCTCCACAGGCATCATGGAGGTCCAGTTGCAGGAGAAGATGCACATAATAGAAGTTTTCGTCCATGAGGATGAAGCAAAGAACGATGCAGAGCTTGCATGGCTCTGTGACAGGAGAGCCAGGGAACATGCATTGAATGCATATAACCTGCTATTTGACAGGGATAAGTTAACCAGGAATGCCGGTATGGGTTTGAGGCAGGGCTTTGAGGACAAGGGACCTGCCATGGATGGTGGATCCGGTTCACATAAACATTAGGTGATAATATGGAAAAAATAAGAGTTGGAATAGTTGTTGCGGAATTTAACTTTGATATAACAGAGATGATGATGGAGCGGGCAGTAGATCATGCAAAATTCCTCGGAGTTGAGGTTGCCAGGATTTTCAGGGTACCGGGCACATTTGATATGCCTCTTGCCATAAAAAAGCTGCTCAAGATGGACGATATAGATGGTGTTGTCACCCTGGGTGCCGTAATACGTGGAGAAACAGACCACCACAGGGTTATTATGGATAACGCTGCCAGGAAGATAACTGATCTGTCCCTAGAATACGAAAAACCAGTGGCGCTCGGTATCTCTGGATCCGGGGAATCCAGATTGCAGGCAGAGGCAAGGATAGATATGGCGAAAGACGCCATGGAAAGCTGTGTCAAAATGATAAAGGAAATAAATTCACTGTAAATTTGACCATAAATAAATATATTTTTGGCACACAATTAAAAAAAATTAAATGCTTTTGTTTAATTACCTATGAAATGGGCACGTGGCCTAGCATGGATAGGGCAACAGCCTCCTAAGCTGTAAATCAGGGGTCCAAATCCCCTCGTGCCCGCTTATGATTCCATTCTCGGTGCCAGGAGAAATCTTCCTTTTATTCTTTCAGGAGAATCAGTTCCAAGATTGAACTCAATGGTAAGTGGATAATCACTTTTAAATGAAAGCTTTATTTCTTCACTAGGTGATATTGACCTCATGAATTTCAGAAGGTATTCCAGTGGATAGGATGATTTTATGGTCTCATGGCACTGGATTTCTTTCAGCATATCCTTCTGTAATATCATTTCACTTTCATCTGCATCGGACATTGACCTGGCAGAAAAATTGTCAGGGGTCATTGTAAGCCTTATTGCATCAGAAACATCCTCTGCTGCTCTTAGTCCTCTTTCGAATTCTCCCTTGATCATTACCACATAATCCTCTGCGACAATCTGGGGAACTCTTGGAGTTGTAATCTGGTTATTGTCCAGTAGAGATATGCTCTTTATTATATTCCCTATTTCAAATTTCAATTTTTCCCTGTCCTTTACAATTACCATGGAATCGTTGCTTGAGGCAAGCTTTAAAATGCTTTTTACCTTCTCAAGGTCAAGTGAGATTTCCTCCTCAGCCTCCACATCATATTCTGCAAAAACATTTTTCGGGATTTCCAGGGAAACCATGGCTACATGGGCAGGATCAACAGCATTGACGGTTATGCCAGATGGAGTTATCTTGAACTTTGACTCGGTAACCACGGTATTTAGCATTTCTACTACATCTTTTAGATTTTTCACAGAAATATTCATTCTTGTCATATAATCATGACATAGATAGGTATATTATAAACATTCTTTTCAAAAAAGTAAATACAAAAAATTAATTTAAGAGTCCTCTTGCCTTCATGGCATCTACGACTCTCTGTATGGCTATTATGTATGCTGCTGTCCTCGGGTCTGTCTTGTATTTTTCATGTACATCCAGTACATCCTTGGTTGCTGCAGTCATCTTCTGGTCAAGCCTGCTGTATACATCATTTTCTGTCCAGTAATCACCGGTTATGTTCTGCACCCATTCAAAGTACGATACTGTAACTCCTCCTGCGTTTGACAGGAAATCTGGAAGAAGTAAAATATCTCTCTTGAAGAATATCTCATCAGCCTCGGGGGTTGAAGGACCGTTTGCAAGTTCCAGCACAATTTTAGCCTTTACTTTTGATGCATTTTCGCCTGTTAGCTGATCCTCTATTGCAGAAGGAATAAGTACATCAACGTCGGATTCCAGAAGCTCCTCATTTGTTATGTTCTTGGATCCCGGGAAGTTTTCCACTGTTCCTGTCTTTTCCTTGTGCTCAAGAAGTTCCTTGTAATCTATTCCGCTTTCCTTGTATATTCCGCCGCTGGAATCAGAAACTGCAACAACTTTTCCCTGAAACATTTCATTCACAAATTTAACAGCGAACTGGCCGGCGTTTCCGAAGCCCTGTATGGCATATTTTGCCTTTGTCAGGTCTATTCCCTTGTATTTTGCACCCTCTCTCAAAACGTACATTCCGCCTTTTGCTGTGGCATCTCCTCTTCCGAGGGACCCGCCAACTGTAAGTGGCTTTCCTGGGATGACACCAGGAGCAGAATGCCTGACTATCTTTTCATATTCGTCCATCATCCATCCCATTATCTGTGGGGTTGTGTAGACATCCGGGGCAGGCACATCAATCTCTGGCCCTATAAAGTCAGCAATTGCGTCTATGTATCCCCTGCTTAATTTTTCAAGTTCATTCTTGCTCATCTTCTTTGTATCGCAGATAATTCCACCCTTGGCACCGCCGAATGGTAGCCCCAGAAGTGCTGTTTTCCATGTCATCCATGCAGATAGAGCCTTTACCTCTGATAGATTTTCTTTTATATAATATCTTATTCCGCCCTTCATTGGCCCCCTTGCATTATTGTAATGTACTCTGAATCCGGTGAATACCTTTGTCTCGCCGTTATCCATCTTTACAGGTATACTCACCTGGAGAATCTCCTTGGGAGAACTCAGCACATCTACAGTTGCACTGTCTAGCTTCATTACCTTCGCAGCCTTGTTTAGCTGGGCCAGCGCTATATCAAACGGATCTAAATCTTCCATATAAACACCGGGTTGAAATCACGAAGGGGTAGTTTAAGGTTTGCTTTGGCACCTATTGTATGACAATTGATAACGCGTATCCAGCAATAACTTAGATTTTTATAGAGTGTTAACATTATAAATAATATATGGAAGATGAGGAAATAAAAAAAATGCTAGTTATGGATCATGAAATGCTCATGGTGCTGAAGCACTTTGAGCTTGCCAAACTAGATTATGCCAAAAATATAAAAATTTATACCAGTATACCGCAGGATAAGGTTCAAATATACATAGAGCGGCTGTATGCAATGGGACTCATAGAAAAATATTCAGGATCATCTGTAAAAAGGACAGAGGCAAAATTGAAGAAGACCAATGAGGTTCATAAACACCATACATATTACCATATTGCAAATAAGGGTCATTACATACTCAGGGACATGACAGAAAGGGAGTACATAAAATATGTTGATATTCCCTGCCTCAGGCTTATACTCCTGAAAAGGGAAAGGAAGGATAATGCAGAAAAATGCCAGAAGCTATATGAAATGGGTATTATGGATAAAAATTATGAGCCAACCGAAATGGGATTGAAGGTACTCGACCTTGCCAGAAGAAGGCAGATAAAGATATAAATAAATTATCTCTATGGAGAATAGAAGTACTGGATATTGTGATTCGGATTGCCATAGGAACGTTTATAAATATTTTTAACATAACCGTTTTGATTTGGGAAGGTTTACCACATGAAACCTGCAGTTCAGCTTTGTTGGCTGATTACAGGGTTGCTTATAAGATGGGTTAGAGAACACTTCCAGAAGATAATTAAAAAAGCGAGCGTAGTGTAGCCTGGTATCACAGTGGCTTCCCAAGCCACTAACCCGGGTCCAAATCCCGGCACTCGCATATATATTATTAAAGTTACAAAGAATTGTTTCTATAAATATCCTTTTATATTTGATAATATTTTTAAGACGTGATAACGGACGGTTCCAGATCAGTGTATTTTGACAGGCGTTTTGATATAAAAAATTCTATGTCCAGGGGACTCCCAATGCTCCTTATTCCCCCGATTCTGCTTGCTGTGGTCCTGTACCTGCATAACTTCTACTTTCTTGAATATGTGCATGTGGTTTCTGGATCTATGTGGACTGGGATGGATCTTATCATGGGCCTCTTCTTTTCATATGTAATGAAAGGCCTGAACAATGCTGAAAAAACAAATATTTCCATGAGGCTTACTCCTACAATGCTTTTCTTCATGCCTTCAATTTCTTCTGTAACCATAACTGCCGGAATTTATCTGGCCATATCCATGCACATACCATTTTCATCTCCTTATATAATTGCTGCGCTGGTTATCGCCTTTGCGCTTCTGATCCAGGGCATAGGAATATTTCTGCCCAATGAGCTGAGAGTTTATAATGAGATTCTCCATGGAGCCAAAGATAAGGACAAGATTATAAGGCTTACAATGTTTAACCTCAGGCTGTCGCTAAGCCAGGTAATTCTTCAGATAGCCATAATAGCACTGATGGCACACTTTGCGACGGGGGGACTGCTATGAAACCATTGCAGCATGAGTCAATTACAGGTTTAATATCTGTTATAGTGCTGGCAATAGTGTTCTCTGCGGGCATAATTACTCCTGGAATTCTTGTACTTGATTATGTGCATGTATTATACGGCGCATTATGGACCGGGATAGATGTGTTTCTGGGCGCAATATTCTTCATAGTGATCAACAGTTTGGATAATACTATTAAGGCGGATATAGCCAGGAGGCTAATACCCATGACCCTCTATTTTATTCCGGCTATATCTATATTTACGGTTTCATCAGGAATTGCACTGGCAATACGTGAAAAAATAATTTCATTAGATCCTCTATTTATTGGTATTTTTTCCATAGCTACATTATTGCTCATACTCACAATTTTCTTCATTTTACCGATGTCTTTAAAAATTTACCAGGAACAGTATTCAGAAAACTTAGACAGGGGGATTGTATCAAAAAACCTGATGAATATTTCAAGGGTTGCCACGGTTCAGTTAATATTTCAGGTTGCGATAATAAGCCTGATGGCTTATTTAGTAGTTTATGCTTAAATCGCTCTGTGTATAATTTTTACATCTAAATCAAGACACAAAAACACTAAAAATAGTATTTAGCAAAGTTATATTTTTACTGCATTCTTCTTGGATTTGCATTTAGGTATAATGCCGGGGTCGGGGATTGAACCCGAGGCCTTCGGATATCTCAGCTGTTGGCTTATGAGTCCGACGCTCTACCAACTGAGCCACCCCGGCATGTAAAATATCAGTTTGGAACGGCCTCAACAGGTTCCTGGGTATTTGCTTCTGGGGCCTCACGCTGTCCAATTTCAGTCTTCCTGATTTCAATTTTTCTTATGGGATAGACATCCTTAAGGGCATTCACAAGGTCTCCATATACATCGTCACCTATTATATAATTTGCAAAAGATCCCAGTTCCATCTCTGAAGCTTTTTCAGTAACGAAACTCACTACAGAGGATCTGATTTCAGATCTTTTTGTCCCGGTAAGTTTCTGATCAGCCACAAGGACCAGCTTTACTGCTATGTTGAAAAAATCTTTTGTTTTTACATCCGTTACAATATCCATCCTTTCCCTTCTTCTTCTAACCATTCTTCTAATAGTATCATCACTGACCTCGTGCCCAATGAATTTGGTCGTGCACCGCTTTCCCTCACAGTTATCGACCTTGAATAAAACCATTGAACTTGCCTTTTTGAAATTCCCTGTAAATGTTGAAACGGGAACTGCAATAGTCCTGCCTATCATATAATTTGGGTCAGAACTGGGACTCATACCGATTTCCTTTTCCCCGAAATAGGATGGTGCAACTATTGTGTACCAAGATTTCTCCTTCCACTTATCCTTTGTAGTTGATCTTCTTCTATCTGCCATTAAATCCCTCTTATTAATTGAGCTTAACTTATTAGTGAAATACATTATTGCTTATAAATTTATAAGGTTATTGTTTCTAAAACCTTTTCAGTGTTATTTTATTGCACAAATGACCCGGTTAATGTTTGCTAGAAAAACTACAATAGAAAAGGCAAAAAAAATTTAAATTGTATTCCGGTTTATCCACAAATGTTATGTTCTCTCAATTGTAGAAGTCATGCAGTGGGCACCACCATACCCGCCAGTTATTTCACTGAGGTCTATTTTTATTACATCCACACCGCTCTCCCTGATCTCCCTGCTGTCCGGGAACATTTTGCCCTTTCTTAACTGTATGTCCTTAATTATCCTGTCCCTGGTTGAACTATCAAACACATTTTCTGCAAGAAGCTTTTCAATAACACGTGAGGAATCTATGGCAATTATTTTTCCATCTGAAACAGTAAGGAAATTGGACGAGTATGAAAGCTGCTCGCTTATGCCCAGGTCTATAAAATTATATCCCTCGTCTTTCATGAACTGATACAGCGTTGTTTTAGAATCCTCTGTATATGTATTCCCGGAATTACGGACGTATACCCTTGCCTGTGCAGATTTTGCCAGCTCAACAGATGTAATTACAGTTCCTGCGGCAGGTATATTGAAATATGTGTCGAGGTGCATATTGACCATGATATCATGGCCATCCATGAAACTGTATATTGGATTGGAAATGATCACTATCCGGTCAAAGTCAAAAATTCCAGAATTCATGGCCTCCTCTGCGCCGGCCTCATTGGTTCTGTTTCCAGTCCCTATAAGGCAGAAATCCCCTGCAGGCATAAAATCGCCCCCTTCAAAAAAACCACTGTTTATTCTTTTTATCTTTGCATCGAGGATTTCACGGAATACAAATGAGGTTATATCAGTTTCCTTTTTCCTCTGCTGCATTTTCATATTGCCAATAAGCACGCCTGAAGATACTGCCTGCTGATCCCTCATAAAGTAAAGATTGGCAAGTGGCAAATTTGAATATACACGTGGATACTGGATGCCTGCAACATACTCTTTTAAATCAATGGATGGCTCCATTATCAGTGCCTGGAATAGGGATAATGAATCAACATACCCGATGTTTTTTTCCATATCCTTCCTGGCATTTTCCATGGATTCACTGGTTCCATAAAAATTTACAAGAGAAAGAATTTTCTCTTCAAGCTTTCTCCTGAAGGAGGAATTTTTTTCCGCCCCATTAACAATTAAATCCTCCAGTATATCCACATGTACACCGTTTTCCTCAAGTACTGTCTGGAGATTTTCGTGCTCTCGTTTGGCAATGGAGTAATTGAACGGCCTTTCAAACAGGAATGGCTTGGGGGCCAGCATGGCGTATGTGATCTCTGTTCCCGGCCTGTGCATAATAACCCTGTTCAATCTACCCCACTCAGACTTTATTTTCATAGCTGAGTATTACAAGGGATTTAAAATGCTTTTCACAGAGGGTAAAACTTATCCTCATATTTGTAAAGATCAATTTCCTTTGCGCTGAATTCTCTTCTAAATGTCATAATCTCAAAGGTTCTGGAATTCATTAGCTGCGATTCCCCGTCATGGCTGGACAGTACAATAAATTTTTCCCTGTCCGGTTCTTTCGAAATCACCCGGTAGGATCCCCTAAAAAATTCCTTGGAACTTACTGTCAGTGTATTGCCATTTCCAGTATCTATAACATCCATGGTGTTAGATCTGATGTTTTTTACCATAAGATATGCGCCACCGTAAATAACTGACCCGGGTACAAGGTCAAGTATTCTTATTAAATGGGTGTACCTGAAAAGATCCTTGCTATCCTTCCTTCCTGCAAGGGATTTTGTAATTTTCATGTTGCAGAAGTAATCCAGCTCCATCAATTTATCTATTTTAATGGCATCTTCCTTTTTTCCCAGATAGATATCCAGCCCCTCCCTTAATGTATCAATCCTTGATATGAATGAATTCGGATCGTTTTTATTAAGGCCTTTCATGAACTTCACTATCGTATCTTTCGCATCTTCCAGTATTTTTCCATATTCTGTGGTGTATGTTCTCAGCTGTATTACTGATTCATAATATGACCCGGTTACCTTATTGCATACTGGACAGCTTTCCTTTGAAATTTTCAAAGGCACTGACACTTCCTTTTCCACTTCTCCGAGGTTTTTATCATTGATTATAAGATCAAGGGAAACCTCATTTTCACCGATATGGTAGCTTTCAACCCTGGCGATCTTATCGTTTTTATCAAATTTAATATGGGACTCAGCAGCCCTCACTATATAGCGGTCTGCATCATCGTAATGCCATGATTTATTGACCCTGACTGCCCCACATTTCGGACATACAGTCAAATCCATATTTTCGGCTTTGAGCTGGATTTTATCCGAAAGGCAGCTACGGCAGATACCTGATTT
>JAKAAU010000014.1:7713-12891 GCA_021802165.1 Thermoplasmata archaeon | reverse complement strand
ATCCTCCATGGCTTAAGCGAGTTGAGTACATAGAAATCATTGGCCTTATCAATAGTTTTCTTCACGTCTGCCATGGCATTGTCAAAGTCTCCTTCTATATCAACTATATTTGCACCGTAAGATACAGCCTGAAACAGTTTGTTTGTAGATACATTTTTTCCAGGTATCATTACATAGCTTTCTATTCCAGCAAGGGCACTGTAGCTTGCAGCTGCTGCGGATGTGTTCCCAGTAGATGCACAGAGTGTTTTATTGAATTTTAATCTAATGGCTTCAGAGACAGCAACAGTCATACCCCTGTCCTTGAAAGAACCTGTAGGATTTTCCCCCTCATGCTTCATGACTATATTATTTATTCCAGCATATTTTGAAATTCTTTCACTTCTGTATAGATTTGTATCGCCCTCGCCTCTAGTTATAATTTTATCTTCAGAAATTGTGGGATGAACCATATTTTTATATTTCCAGACACCTTTGAATTTTGTCGTCTCATACTTCATATCATAATGGAAGACATCCAGTATGTTTCCGCATTTGTCGCATGTATACTTATTCCTATTAATATTATATTCTTCGCCGCAATTAGGGCATTTTAAAACGGAAAACGTCATTGACAGTTTAATGATAAGTCATATAAATTATTTATGAATTATTCAATATATAGGGGATGAAAGGGGATTATAAATAAAATATAGTAATATAAAGGCTTTAAATAATGTTTTTATCATACATTTACTCATTTCATATCATTGTAATAAGTTATAAATAAGCAAGTACTATTACGTAAAATGAGCCTTCCCCAGAATACCAACTCTGAACGCAAAGGATTGGTGGAGATTTTATCCTCAACGGTAATATGGGGGTCAATTCCCGTTTTTGCCATATGGGCAGACCTACCGTCGCCGGTATTTGTGTTCTTCAGGGTATTGATTTCGGCATTTCTTCTGGGTTTAATACTCAGACGTGGACTGAAGAAATCTCTAGTAAATTTATTAAATCCGTACGTCCTGGTATCGGGTATACTGCTTGCACTGAACTGGGTGTTTCTATTCTATGCAGTCTTCATGATTCCTGTCTCAGAGGCTATCATATTCTACTATACTGGACCGGTTATAGCAATTTTGCTTTCTCCTTTTATAAAGGAAAAAATAAGCAGAAAAGGATATGTCAATGTTGCCATAGCCCTGGTCGGTGTCATAATAATGTCCGTTGGAACGCTTTCTGTTAATCCTCTTGGAATAATCATAGCCCTGATGTCTGGTATAACATACGGGATGCTATCAATCTTCAGCAAATTTTCATCCAGAAATACAGATGCCATAAACCTGGTGTTTCTCCAGTCTATAATTTCCATGATAATCCTATCCCCCTTTATGTTTCTGCTTCCGTTCCGCTTCGGATACCGTGTGCTGGTGATAGTTATAATCTCCGGGGCAGTGCAAACCGTGCTTGCCCTGTTTCTCTGGTATGATTCCATGAAATACATCAGCATCCAGCTGGTGTCAATACTTACCTACCTCGATCCGGTATTTGCAATAGTTTTTGCTCTTGTGCTTCTGGATCAGATTCCCGGTATCTATACACTTATGGGAGCTATAATGCTCATAAGCAGCGGTGTATGGGCTGCTTCAGGGGCAATAAAAAAGAAGCCGACAATCACGGCAGTTTCATAATTTTTTTAAAATTTATAAAATCCAGATCAATCAATTTCAGTTTCTATATTTCTCCTTTAACATTTTCATAAATGCACCCATCCACTGCGGATGATCAGGCCATGCTCTTGCCGATACCAAATTTCCGTCAATTACAGCGGCACCGTCCACAAATGTTCCTCCAGCTATTTCAACATCCGGTGCCAGCGCAGGATATGCGGCTGTTTTCCTGCCCTTCAATACCCCGGCAGCTGCGAGCCCCAGGGGCGCATGGCACAATTCAGCCACAGGCTCTTCTTTTTCAAAGAAATACTTTACTATTCTGATGAAGTCCTTATTATTCCTTATATATTCAGGAGCCCTGCCACCAGGAATTATAAGTGCATTGTATTTTGAAGGGTCAACATCCTTGAAAGCCATATCAGCCTGGAGCTTATAGCCAAGTTTCTCCGTGTAAGTATCGAAGCCATCTTCAAAATCATGGACTACAAGCTGTATCTTCTTTTTCTCAGGCGCAGCGACTGTGACTTCATATCCCTCTTCCCTCATTCTTTGCAATGGATACATTACTTCCAGCGATTCTCCAGCATCTCCGGTTAGAATTAATACTTTAACCATAATTATAATAAACCAATTGCATATAAAAAATTTTCCGGTAGGATCCTTTATTCTCTTATGTATTATTTTTTTATAAAACAGTAACAGGGGCAGATGATGATTGAACTGGATAATATCTAATTATTTATTTCAGGTATTCTTTTATATTCGTATAAAATTAAAATAAATAATATAATCACGGGAACTGCAAATAAAAGGAATGTATATCTCAATCCTATGGAGTAAACCATTAGTCCTGAAACGGAAGGAACAACAACTGCAAGGAACATCATTAACGCATAGAAATATGTATTTGCCACTGATATTTCATCTTCCTTAAATGATCTTGATAAGGCAGTGAGTGATGTTGGAAATGTTAAACCGTGAGGTATTCCCAGAAAACAGATAATAATAAAATAAATAATTAAACTGCTGGAAAAATATATCATTATTAAACCTACAATGGTTATACTTATGGCAACGGTTGTTGTTTTATACAACTTCTTTGTAGGTCTGTATGATAGAAAAAACCTGGATAAAAACGACAGTCCAAAGAAACCAGCAAGCAATAATTCAACAAAGGAATAAGGTGCATTGAATTCTGTTCTTGCAAATATTCCCCCGAACGTTAGTATTAATGCAAAGGGTATATCGTACGATATATTATTAAAAACAGATAATTTAAAGCCATTATTACTGAACACATTTATTTTCTTTTTTGTTTTATTTTTATTTTCCTCTGGAAATCGTATTTTAAATGATAATGCTACTGCCAAAATTCCAAAAGGTATAAAGAATAAAAATAACTGGTATAAATTAAAATATAATAATATGTATGACTCAATCAAAGGTCCTATTACAAGGCTGGCACTCAAAGACAGTGTGTATAATGTCAGTGTTCTTTCACGTGTTTTTTTATCCTTTATAGTTCCTGCGGAACTTATTATATTCGGCATTACAGATCCGAAGAAAAATCCAGATAATAGAACTAATATCCAGATACTGTATCTATTTGAAAAATAAAATAAGGGCTCAAAAATGGAGTATATTATAATGGAGGAGATGAATAATTTTCTTCTTTTCCTGGGGCACAGTCTTGAATTTATCAAAGCGCTCATTAAGCCTGTACTTCCAACCGCAACAGCGGCTAATAAACCTATTTCTATGCTGTTGAAATTTAAATAATATTTTGAAATCAAAGGTATTGTAGTAAGTATTAAATTATTATTTGCCCGCACTGAAAATGTCAATGTCATTAATAATATTATATATATAATTATACCACTATTTTTATTATTGAAAAATCTCAGCATCCCAACATTATTAATGAATGATAAATAAAAGTTTTTTATGATGTTAATGGAATATATAATAATTTGAAACGGGCCCGCCGGGATTTGAACCCGGGTCATCGGCTTCGAAGGCCAGCAGGATATCCTAACTACCCCACGGACCCGGAACTATATGTTTAATTTATTATTTAAGTATTTGATTCGATTGCAGAGCCTATGCGCTACTATTTTCCGGTACATTCGACGTCTTTCTGTGGTATGCATATATAAAAATAAGTGACGATAATGAAATAATTGATGTAAACAATAGATAGGCAGTTATACCTGCTGAAATATTCACCCTTACTCTTGCAATAAAAATATCTCCCAGGCTTACGTTAATTTTGGAGAAATACATTATAAACAATGGGAGTATGGAAATTGATGTGATTATGCCCATATCACGCATAATGAACATAGAGTTATTTGCCTGGACACGGTAACGCTCTCCCAGAGAATCAGTGATCATTGTTGTGGATGGTGCCCAGAACATTGATCCGCCAAATCCAGCTATGAAAAGCAGTTCCGGGATAAATCGTAAATACAGGGCAATAAATATCACAGGAACACACTCCAGCAGAGCACCTGCTGCCATTATGGCTTCGCTGTTCGGATATCTGTCATAGAGCATGCCACCAATGGGGCTCGATACAATGGATGCCAGGGGGTATGTCATTATAAGCAATCCTGTCTCGATACTGCCTATTCCGAGGTCACTTTCAAAGTAAAGGCTGAGTGCAAATAACACGGAAAAGAACACAAAGGATTCAAGAAACGATGCTATGGTAATCAAGGAGAATCTTATATTTCTTAACAGCCTGCGTTCAATTACCGGATTTTTGGTCTGTATATAGACAAATAATGGAAATACAGCCACTGCAATAATCAGATAATACACATTTATCAGTGCTATTCCCAGCACCAGGGGAACAATAAATATGGCCATCGATAGGGCTGATTTGTATTTCAATGGAAGCTTAACCGGCCTATCATTTTTAATAATCCTGAATCCGGCATATATTGCGACTAAGCCTATGGGAACGTTTATCAGAAAGATATAACGCCAGTTTATTGCAACCAGAAAACCACCAAGGACAGGACCTGTAACAGTTCCAATGGACCATGCTATGGAATTCAACCCTATTGCCTTTCCTCTCTCACCCCTTTTGAATGCGCCCAGAATAATAGGTATATCCGATGATGTCATTATTCCTGCGCCTATTCCCTCAGTAAACCTGAAAACTATGACAGAAAATATATTTAAAGAAACTGCTATAATAATGGATGAAATTGTAAATACCGAAAACCCTATAATATAAAAATTTCTATTTCCTATTCTTTTGGTAATTTCAATGGCAGGAACAAGCATTACAGTTGTGGAAATAAGATATGCACTTACAACTATTGTTAGATATGAAATACCTGAATGAAATGTTTCACCCATGGCAGGCAGCGCGAGATACACAATAGTAGAATCAATTGCGGCCATGAGCGTGCTGAGAGTTGTGACCGCCAGGATTCCGTATTTATGCATCATTATGTATCTTAAAAGGCTATAAATTGATTTTCAGTTTATCTGTGGTGTTTTCTTTCAATAG
>JAKAAU010000014.1:0-7703 GCA_021802165.1 Thermoplasmata archaeon | reverse complement strand
TTTCAAGGAGGTCATATATACCAGGATCCATTGCAATCTCTACATTTCCATTCATAAAATATAGCATTTCCGGATCGTTGCAATGCCTTTTTATTTTCAGGGAGATTCCATGAACCACCTCGCACATGCCGGAATCGCATGAAACTGTTTCGTTGTATGATCTCATTACCAGGGTTTTATTAACCAATAATTTACCCAGGGAATCCTTAATTTCAACTATGCCCGAATTCACATTGAATACTATCATTATTAAGACCGTCTATTATTTTAATTTGCATACCTTATTAAACAAAGAAATAAATACTTATTGAATTCCCGGTCAAACCTTAGACGGAACCAAAAATTGAAACTTAACCTTTTAATAGGAAGTTTCCATATATTTTTATGATTACAGTTTACAGCCCTGTAAGAATCAGCTTTGCCGGTGGTGGATCTGATATAACACCTTTTTTCGATACATACGGTGGTGCGGTTTTAAATACAACCATTGATCGTGGAATCATGATACGTTATATAGATGACGGTAACTCACTGGAAATATCATCCAGGGATTTCCTTAAGACTTCACTTATATCATCAAATAATACATCCATGGAAAACAGGATAATCAGAATGTTCATGGATGAGGGAATTACAACAGGGAGATTAATCATGAACAGTGATGTGCCACCCGGTTCAGGACTGGGTTCCAGCTCTGCATTGCTTAATGGAATAATAAAAACAATATACACCATCAAGGGGAAAAATATAGATTGCCTTGAACTTGCAAGGAAATCATACATTACAGAAAAGGAAAAGTTCAATATAATACTGGGAAAACAGGATCCGTTTGCAATAGCTGTGGGTGGATTAAAGTATATGGAATTCACCAGTGTGGGAGAAACCACTCAAAAGTTTGATATAAAAACACCATTTGTCCGTCAACTTGAAAAATCAATGATTCTGGTATACACCGGTCATACCAGGGAAAGTTCCAAATCGTTGCAGGAACAGGCAAGCAAATCAGCCAATGGAGATGAGGAAACTACATCTAAATTAAAATCCATAAGGGATATGGCATTCCAGATGAGCCGGGCAGTGATGTCAGAAAATCGTGATGCGTTTTGTTCTATTGTTAATGAGGGCTGGAAAATTAAAAAAACTCTTGGTAGTAGTGTATCCAATGAGAGAATAGAACGGATGATAGATTATGCCTTTAAAAATGGAGCAAGATCAGCAAAGCTTCTCGGTGGCGGATCTGAAGGTTTTATTTTAATTTTAACAGAACCGGAAAATATAAACAGATTACAGAATAAAATGAGAGAGCTTTCTGAATTTGTTATACGTTTGAAGTTCGATGGAAAGGGAACCAGGTTAATAGAAAATTTTATTGATAGTGAAATCTAATTTTTCATTAATTTCGAGGGATGACTGCAAAGGTAAATTCCTACTAGTGAAGACCAGGAGGAAAGCAATATTGCCTCGAGCATCTCTGTAACCGAAAGCCCTATTTTCACATTAATGTATCCGAATAGTGCGAATATGCCGAAAATGATTATTACCAGTGACAGAATTCCTGAAATATAGCCGTAATAACTGAGGAATGGTTTAATTCTGTAAAGGCTGAATAATATTATTCCTATAGGTGTGAATATGAAGTATATCACTGCTATTGCCAGATGTATATTCCCAAAATTCTCATCAAAAATTCCTATCAAGAACAGGGATACTGCCCCGGTCATTATGAATGCAATGGAAAGCATTTTTACGGCAAGATATTTATAAAGAAATAAGGCAAATATGAAAATAGATATGCCACCGATGATCACCGCCGAATCAAAAATAAAAAAATATCTGTGTATGCCAAGGCTGCTCAAAGAATTCTTATACCATGAAAAATAGGGAGAAATACCAACATCAAGAAATATAAGTAAAATCGTAATAAGTGGTCCAATAAAACCAATCAGGAACTTTTTATTGCTCATAGAATGGTTAATATATAGTGCTAAAAAATCTTTTTATTTGAACAAAAGTTATAATTTATAAAAGTGACTCCTTTATTTCCTTTAATGCCTCTTCCCTACCGGCATATCCATGGAAAGTCATGAATTTCCCCTTTTCAAGTTCTTTATAATGCTGGAAGAAGTGCTTTATTTTATTTTTTAAGGCATCCCCGAAACTGTCTATATCCTTAATTGTAACTGAGTTAGGATCGACCTTGTCAACTGGAACTGCCATAACCTTATTATCAGACCCCTCCTCATCACTCATCTGGGCAATGCCTACAGCCCTGCATTTGACTATGGTACCGGATGGTATGGGAACCGATGCTAATACAAGAACATCCAGTGGGTCTCCATCCTTACCCCTGGTGTTTAATATAAAACCATAGTTTGTCGGATAAACCATGGATGTAAATAGTATCCTGTCCAGTACTATATTGTCAACTTCAGGTTTATATTCAAGCTTCGTGTTTGCACCCTGAGGTATTTCTATAAAAGCATAAAAAGTCTCAGGAAAGTCCCCTGTCTGTACATCAAATTTCATATAACCCAATGGTTTCTAGCTAAATAAGATTTTCCTTTAAGTAAGAAATGAATCGTATAAAAAACATGTATATTATCGTTGTTATAATTCTATTTATCGAAATCGCTGTTGATATCATTTAACAGGCACTGGAGGACCCGATGAAATTCTCTCTCCTTCTTATTTACCAGATCAATAATTTTTTCTGGATTGATCCTGAGATACGAATAATAATATCCTCCCTTTTCCATGCACTGTTTTCTTTTTGAAACCAGCTCAGACCTGACAAGCCGCTGTAGAGATCTGAAAACGGTGGTACGGTCTCTCTTTAACCGCAGTGCAATATCATCAACAGTCTCAGATTTTCCGGTTTCCAGTAAATAAAGCACATTGATATCACTGGGTGAGAGATCAAAAAAATACTCAAATATGTCACGACAAGTGGCGCTTTCATCAAGAATCTGGTTGAATGATCCCATACCTGTATATTACTAAGTTCTATATAATGATATTGCACAGCAAATACAATATCATACAATACAGTTATATATCCTTCATGAATATGGAATTAATCGGAGGCACATTAACAGTGTGTGTTCTCAGAGGTGTATAAAATGGAAAACAAAAATATATTCGGAAAAAATCCAGGAAAAGAAGGGCCGATTGAGTTAAACGATGGGAATTTTAAATCATTTGTAAGCTCTCCAAAGCTATCAGTAATAGATCTCTGGGCGGCATGGTGCGCCCCATGCAGGTATATTTCACCTGTTGTTGATGAACTCTCCAGGGAGTACGCAGAGATTGCAAATTTCGGTAAAGTTAATGTTGATGAGAACCCTGTTACATCAAGGGCCCTGAGAATAGAGAGCATTCCTACAATTATGTTCTTCAAAAATGGAAAACCTGTTGATGTGTCCATAGGTGTGGTTCCAAAGGAAGTCCTTGTTCAGAAAATCAAAAATCTGGCATAAAAGATCGAACATGGAAACCTATGATATTTTAATTATCGGCGGAGCCTCTGCTGGCCTTACCGCTGCAATATATTCAGCCAGGCAGGGGATGAAAACACTGGTAACCACCAAGGATATAGGTGGACAGGCGCTGTTGACCACTGATATCCAGAACTATCCCGGATTTGATATGATCGGTGGATTCGAACTTACCAATAAATTCAAGGAACAGGCAGTATACTACGGGACAGAATTTGTATACGACGAGGTCGTTTCCGTGGATATGGAAGATGACAGATTCAAAGTGAGAACTGGTAATTCGGAATTTTCTGCACTGTCCCTTATACTTGCCTTCGGTAAAACTCCACGAGATCTTAATGTTCCAGGAGAATCCAGGTTAAAAGGTCATGGAATTTCTTATTGCGCAATATGCGACGGACCACTGTTCAGGGGAAGAGAAGTGGCAGTGGTCGGCAATGGAAGTCATGCTCTTGAGGCTCTTGTGTATCTATCTTCAGTTGCAAGAAAAGTTTTCTATATCACAAACGCTAAGAAACTTGCCGGTGACGAATTATTGCTGGATACTGTCAACGGAATTAAAAATAAGGGGATTTATTTTGACAGCACCCTTGAATCAGTTAACGGTGAAAAATCCGTTGAATCAGTGACATTTAAGAATAAATCTTCAGGAAAAACAGACGAACTGAAAATCGACGCTGTATTTGCCGAAATGGGCTATATAGCAAAAACAGGTTTAGTTAAGAACCTTGTTGAATTGAACAAAGGCAATGAAATAGTCGTGGATAAATTCGGCAGAACCTCACATACTGGAATATTTGCCTGTGGAGATGTCACAGATACACCCTATAAGCAGGCAGTAATTTCTGCTGGTCAGGGAGCAACTGCGGCATTATCTGCATATAATTATGTCCAGAATCTCAAGGGCAAGGTTGCAGCAAAAAGTGACTGGAAACTTATAAAACATTAGTAAGCTAAAATAATCCTGTATTCTCCATAGTTCTAATTTTTTTATTATAATTCTATCATCACAGCATTTAATCCTTTAATTATATAAATTCCTTATACACGCAATTAATATATGTCATAATTTTAGATTATATTACTATTATAATTATATAAAATCTTTGTTTCTAAAACGAAAAACCTTTATACTATTTAAATATAGTACATATAGGTGTATTTATGGTTATAACGCACACCAAATTAAAAAGAAACTCTGTCGGGCTTCTCCAGGGTACTTTTCAATCTCTGGGGCAGGTGGCGCCTGCAGCCGATATAGCTATACTTCTTGTAGCGTCATTTTCCATCTCGGGCGCTCAGACAGTGCTTTCTGTAATAATTGGCTGGATAATATACGCATTATGGATGATAACTCCATATGAATTTTCTAAGTTAAAATCAAACTCTGGGAGTTATTATGCCTATGCAGCCGGTGCTACTGATAAGGGGCATTTTGGACCTATTACGGCATTGAGTTTCATGTACTATGATATTACCGGTGCTGCATTCGGAATACTGGGTCTTTCCAGTTTTATATTCCTGATGGCTCCTGAGGTAACGTCGATTCCATATCTCTGGATACTCTTTGCAGGTATATTTACTGCCTTCATCATCGTTGTTACATATCTTGGAATTAGACCCTCTTTAAACTATACAGCAATCACGGGATTGCTTGAAGTGATGTTCCTGTTAATAGGCTCAATAATTATAATTATAAAAGTGGGCGGGCACAATTCAGTCATTCCATTTGAAATATCCGGTCCATACAGTATCGGATTTTCATCTATCATGTTTGCCTCAGTATTCTCCATACTTGATTTTACAGGTTCCGGTGTTGTTACAACGGTATCAGAAGAGATTACAAAACCGAAAAAGAATATAGGGAAATCCATAATCTTTGCAATGATTCTTACAGCAATAGCACTTATTCCTGCAGCCTATGCATTGACAGTTGGCTGGGGTGTAAGTAGTATAACATCATTTTCTGCCCATCACGACGCGGGGTTAACAGTGTTTTATAACTATCTTGGGCCAGTTGGTCTAGTACTGCTGATAATATTTACAATCAACAGTTACTTTTCAAACGGAGTATCAAAGGCTACTGCCGTTAGCCGGTGGTGGTATTCAGCTGCCAGGGATAATGTTATTTTCCCTGCAACGGTAGGAAAGATCAATCCAAAACATCATTCGCCCGCCAATGCGGTTGTGATATGGGCGTTGCTATCGTTCGTTCTTGATGTGACCATGGGGTTGATTTACGGTCCATTGAGTGCCGCTTTTGTTCTGGAGGCCGGAACCGGTATTTCCATAATCATCGTACATATGCTTGCAAATAGTTCCCTTACAATATACACCAAGAGGGTCAATAAATTCAGCCTATTAAAACATGGAATCCTTCCCACGGTGGCAACAATAGTAGGCCTTATAGTTCTTTACTACACTATGAGCGATATTTTCACAAAGTTTTTGACAGCGCCCAGTGCCGTAAACGATGCCTATTTCGCATCATTCATTGTAACCATAGTGTGGATACTTGCGGGTGGTCTTATAGTGACATTATATTATAAGAATAAGCATCCTGAAATACTAAAAGATGCCGGTGAATTCAATATGAAAACCCAGCAATAATAAATTTATATTTTTATCTTAAGTTGAAAATTCAAAATATTTATATTTAAACCTACATAACAAATTCAATGGATTTTCCTGATGAATATCACAGAATACTATGGTGGCTTCTTATGGCAACCCGCGGGGGAAATACAAGGGTAAAAATTATTGAGTATATCTATAAAGAACCAGGGAATATAAACCAGATATCGCGAGAACTGGGAGCCAATTACCGAACAGTGGAGCACCACATAAAAGTACTTCTTGATAACGGTATAATCAGGAGAGAGGGCCAGGGTTATGGAAGCATTTATTTTCTTTCTGATTATTACCAGAAAAATTATGAAATAATTATCAAAATGATCGGGAGTAAAAAGTAATAATTTTTATGGTTGTTTATTTCATTTTACAATTAATTTGTATATGAATTGTATATAATATTGAAATATGGTTATATCCTTGCTAGTTAATTCACAATAGATTAAAATGAATTGGAAAGTAATATCAGCAGTATTTATTGCACTGACAATAATCTTCGCAGGTGCATTTATAGGTGTGTACTATTTGGACAGCTCTGCTATAGCTAAAGAGAAGAAACAATTAGAAGTAAATGATGCTGCCGAACTTGCAACGGAACACTGGAATCAAATAGCAATAGAGAATTCTTCACTGATCATGAAAGAATATGCGGGAAATGCAACATTGAACTGGGTAGGTGGACCACTCAATGGAACATATCACGGAACTTCAGCAATCAACACTACCTGGGGTAAGTTCTTTACGGCATGGCAGGCAGTATGGTTCTATGCATCTACAGGAACTACCAGCAATCCCATAGTCACAATAAATGGAAATACGGCAACGGTTACCGCAAATTTCACGCAGTTTGTTGTTCAGAGTTCATCCACACATGCATTTGAGTATATCAACACTACATACACTCTTGTGTACTATAATATGGATCATACATCAAGTAACAATGTTAATTACGAAATAATAAATGAAACATTCAAAATAACTGGATCAGGTAAGCTTTCCAGTCTGGAATAAAAAAATATATTAATATATTTTTATTCTTAATTTGTATACCGTGATAAAATATGGAAATATTCTGGATATCTGATATAATAATTGCTATATTCGAGCTGATTGCCCTTATTGTCCTGGCAGCAACATATTCCATATATTACAGAAAATACCGTGCAAAACTATACCTTCAGGTTATAACTTTTACATCAATTTTTTCTGTCCAGAGTGCTATAACCGTCTATATTTATTATTATTTTTCCAGGTTTCTTGGTGCCACTGTAGCTATTCCATTAATGGTTATAAGTATACTGGGCATAGCTGCCATAATTATGCTGTTCCGGTTCATGAGACAATAAGTCGTGAATATTTGCATTAAATTAATATCTCTTTGTTTAATAATGAACTATGGATATTTCTGAGGTTGAGATAGAAAGGCCCGAGGGTGTCAATGTAATAATTGGATATTCCCATTTCATAAAGACTGTTGAGGACCTCAACGAAATCATAAAAACCGTAATACCTAACTGTGAATATGCAGTCGTCTTTTCAGAGGCATCCGGAGACAAACTGATAAGATTTGAGGGCAAT
>JAKAAU010000013.1 GCA_021802165.1 Thermoplasmata archaeon | reverse complement strand
CATTTTATCCTCTGTATGCTTTATTACAACACATGTTCCTATGATGCTTAAATCTGCATCCTCTGGCTTTTCTACCATCTGGTTGTTTTTATCCTGAAGCAGTTTATTTAAATATAATGATGATTCTGACTTTTGTAAAGTGCATCCGTATGATTCAAAGTAAATTTTCATATGTTTTTTAATTACAATTACGTTAATAACAATTTTTATACATAATTTTTTTATATATTTTTTTTGAATGTGGGGGCAAAATTCAGTTATAGTCATATTAATATAGAATTTCGATATTAATCAATTATATATTTTAAATAAAATGTGAAAAAAGCTATATATTGCTTTAAAATATAATTTTATGACTGAAGAAAATAATTCAAAGAAAACAGATGACAGCAAGAATTATGAATGTGACCTTTCCGTTAGATGGGGACATATAGACCCATCAATTTTACCTTTTGATGATCTAGATAAGGAGATTATGTGTTTCCTTAGATATAACGCCAGAATGTCAAACGCTGAGATAGCAAAGATGCTGAATACCAGTGAGGCAACAGTGAGGAGAAGGATAAACGAGCTAGTGAGAAGGAAGATCATAACAGGATTTTCCGCATTAGTTGACCTGCACGTCATAGAGAATAGCATAAAGGTGTGCATAAGAATAGATACGGAAGGGGACAAACTAGATTCCATTGCAGAATCGCTTTCCGCCAATCCAAACATACTTTCGTTATATAGGAGAAGAGGACAGAACCAGCTTTTATTACAGGGCCTTTTTTTGAATCTTGAAACCATTCAGGAATTCGAGGACAGCCTGGCCAGAAAGGACGGTATTGTAAAATACGATACAATGGTTGTATCCAAGGCATTCAAAAAAGACCCGTGGGTAGGGATATAGGTTTAATGTGTAATTATAACTTTAAAACTCTCATTTTTTATGTTTAAATGAATGGTATAATAAAATACAGTGACCGGATACTTTATAAAAATATTAATTGTTAATTATGATTTTAATTGAGGAAATTAAATATCTCATTATATTTCTTTTCATCTATTTTCCCTGTTGCCAGTACAAGGTCCTTTATGCTTTTTCCAGTTTCCAGGGATTCTTCAACTATTTTTGCCATTGTATCGTATCCCAGATATGGGTTAAGAAGAGCTGCTGAGCCAAAACTTCTTTCAATATTTTCCTTTATTTTGTTGCGATCCGGTGTAATACCCTGTATAGCTTCTTCATCAAGCATTTTAACTCCGTTTGCAAGCCTCTCCAGGGATTTAGATATTTCATAATCTATGTGTGGCATCATAACGTTGAGTTCAAGCTGGCCCGCCTTGACTGATAGATTTACTGCCTGCTGTGACCCTGTAATCGAATGGCATATCATATTCATTGCCTCGGCTATGGATGGATTTATTTTTCCCGGCATGATGGAAGAACCCTGCTGAACTGCAGGTAAAACAATTTCATGAAGTCCTGCACCCGGACCAGAATACAGGAGCCTGAGATCGTCGGAAATCTTGCTTAAATCCAGAGCCATATTGGACATAGCATTCATTACCCTTGAAAAATCTGTCATAAACTGCATGATACCCATGAGATTTTCACCGGGTCTGAAGTTAAATCCGGTTTCCTCTGATATTTTTTTCACAGCATTTTCCTTATAATTTTCGGGGGTATTAGCACCATTACCAACGGCCGTACCACCTATATTTAATTCCAGTATGTAATCCAATGCAGTTTCGAATTCTTTCAAATCCCGAGCCACAGCAAAAGCCCATGCATTGAATTCATCACCAAGCGTTACACGAACCGCATCCTGAAGGTGTGTTCTGCCGGTTTTGTAAATTTTTTCAAATTCTTTATGTTTGGATTTCAATGACTTTACAAGCGCCTCTGTGTTTTCGATCAATTTAAGTGATTTCAACATAATGCTCACACGCATCATTGTAGGGTAAATATCATTGGTTGACTGGCTCATATTGATTACATCGTTGGGATGGACATATTTGTATTCACCCTTTTTATGATTTAGTGATTCCAGTACAAGGTTTGCAAGTATTTCATTTGTATTCATATTGAAAGATGTGCCTGCACCAGCCTGAAAAACATCAACAACAAATTGATCATCAAATTCCCCGGAAATCAGCCTTTCACATGCCCTACTTATACTTTCATATAATTCCTTGCTTAATTTTCCACTGACAAAATTGGCATATGCGGCTCCCTTTTTTACAGTTGCCATGGCCTTTATATGGTCATGATCTCTTGATTTTATTCCTGATATGTTAAAATTATTCTTTGCTCTCAGGGTATTTATTCCATAATAAATACTATCTTCAATCTTTACCTCACCTATTACATCTTTTTCAGTTCTCATACTTAATAATGTTAGATTGGTATAAAAATATTTTAATCGTGACATTATAATATGAAAAAAAATTATATGCAATTATGCATGGTGGACTCAATGTATATAAAATTTAACGATTCCGGCATGGTTATTCCCGATATGCTTACTGTAGGATATATAGAAGGTGACGGCATAGGGCCTGAAATAACAAAAGTTATGATTGATGTGGTAAACAGTGCGATCGAACTTGCCTATGGAGGTACCAAATCCATAGAATGGCGGAAGGTATTGATAGGCAACGACGCATATGAAAAATTCGGGACATACATACCTGACGAATCCATTACTGAAATGCAGAAAATGTGTGTGGTTATGAAATCAACCCTGAATCTCATGCCTGATAACAGAGATATAAATACAATACTAAGGAAACGCCTGGGACTTTACGCCAATTTAAGAATGGTGAAGTACATACCAGGAATGCACGTTTTAATTAAAACGTTTGATAATGTAAATATTACTGTAATAAGAAGCTCGTTTAGTAACAATCATATATTTTATCATTCCTCAGATAGCACCGATGACCTGATAAAGTTCCTCTCAGATAATTATGATATGAATATAACAGCCGATTCTGGAATATATATGGTCAGCCAGAGCAGGTTCAGAATAGTTAAAATCATAAAACAGGCAGTAAATTACTATAAAAAACACAACTGCAGGAAAATAACAGTTATAGATAATAGTGATAATCCAGAATTCGGACAGTGGTGCTATGATGAGCTAGGCAGGCAAGATGGGATAGACTATGAAATGATTAAGACGAGGATGTTTATGAAAAAACTTTTAACTGAACCGGAAAGTCTGGATATAGTGCTCATGGATACTGCCCTGAGCAGATTTGTACTTGATTTTCTTACAGGTGCCATTAACGTTGAATACGGTGCGAGCGTAGGAGATGAATGTGCCCTTTTCGAGGCTGTACTATCCTCTTCGCCGCTTGAAGCTGGATATGATGTAGCTGACCCTCTTTCATTTATTCTTTCAGGGTGCGCCATGTTGAAGCATGTAGGCTGGGAATCTGCAGCCAGTATAATCGAGAAAGCTATTTCGGCGGCATTTCTTGATAATAAGATTCCTGGAGACCTGACTGGAAATAAGGGCGTAACTCCGATGAAATGTTCTGAATTTTCCTCAGAAATAATAAATAGAATGGAAAAAGCCTGAAATTATATGGAATAATTCTTTTAGTAATACATAGGTCACCGGATTGTGTTCTCCGGATTAAACAGTAATATTGAAAGGATTCAGAAGTGGAGTCAATGTGCTATTGTCCAGAGGATTTATAACTGGAGGAGATTTTGTTGGCAATATGTGTATAGTTATCATCAAAGGAATCGGGTTATTTGATTCATATATAATTAATTGCCATATTCCCGGTGTCTGTGCCTCAACTTCTATTGATTCATTGCTATGAGCAGGAATAGTAATAGTAATATTCATAGTTGATGCCATAGAGAGGCTACTCATTGGATTTTTTTGTATAATTGCATAAACCTTCATATTGCTGGAAATTGAAGTTATATTCACAATCATCTGATTGCTGCCATTATTGTACAGGGTCAAATTGAATGGCTTATCCTGAGAAGCATTTAGATTAAAGGGATTTGTTGAATTGTTTACACCTATATTTTTCATTGGATTCACAAAAAACACTTTTACCATTCTACGGAATATGTGTGTGCCAGTATTTACAGTGATGTTGAAAGGGCGAAGCCCGGAATAATTTAATTTGTATGTTATAAGATCAAGCATATATAGCACTGTAGTACTATTTTCCCTTTTATGCCCTTCAATTTTGAATTTACCTGGATGCACAGTGAAAACTGGGATAACATTAACCCCCTTTTCATTTACGGTTATATTTACGGTAACATTTGCCGGGTCTTGTTTATCCATAACATAACATGTATCTGAAATGGCAACACTGCTATTATTGAGATTATGGAGTGGCAGCGGTGCAAATCCGAGCAGTATTATAAGTATTACAATTATTGCAAGATATTTAATGTAATGACCGGGTTTCACCAGATTATTCAGTGGAAGAGCTCCCCTGATGCCGAGGATAAATAATAGAACGACAAGAATAAGTATGTAAGGATACAGAATAGACGCCAGAAGAAGCAGGATCGTTGCCAGGTATGATACGTATTTGAAGCGCCTTCCTAGGATACCTGAAAAAACTATACCCCCATCGAGAAACCCGATAGGCATCGCATTTAATGCTGTTGTTATAAGGCCCGTATATCCTGCCAGTGCAAGTGGCGGTGGTACCAGTGAAGCAGGGATAAAATGTTCCAGTATAACTGGATAAATTACCGGAAAGTTCAGAGCTGATACAGGAGAACTTACAGCGGCACTGTACTGTATAATGGTTGATGTGTATGATCCTACCATTATAAGTAAAATTGATACAATAAAGCCGGATAAAAGTGAAACGGTGCCAGCCCTCACCATGGATTTAGATTCACGGAACTGGCTTTTATTGGAATTTATTGTTCCCAGGATTCCCAGCCCGGGGGCAGGGACAAAAATTGGGAATCTATATTTTATGTGATTTTTCCTCAGAGATATATATTTACCAGCCTCCCTGATTAAAAGTATCCCCATGACAGGGAAGGCATAGACAAGTACTCCATAAAAAATACCTGTGCGCAATGAACCAATAGAATAATAATTCGATGAATAAATATATCCGGTATATACAAGAGTTATTATGGAAATCAGAAACATCAGGGTTTTTATTCCAGTTCTCTCCCTTCCAAGATTTGTATTATTTATAACAATGATCTGGTTGTCCGGAAAATCATTTGTGAATGCAGTAAATCCTATCTTATCTAAATCGTCCAGAAGAGAGACAAATGTTTTTTCGTTTCCGGCACCTTCTATATGGAATATCATGGAATACCTGGTATTCTCAACATCCGAGAAGCCGTAATATTTTTTAACTATTTCTTCTATGATCTGAGAATCTTTCATACTATAGCATCTACTAAAATCTCCTTTATTAACTTTTCACTTATTTCATGATCTGATACGGCGCTGTAAAGTTTTTTATTCCTTGTCTTTTCTTCCAGTGATATTCCATGTTTTAGAAGAGATGATACCAGCTTTTCTACGATGGGTTCAATGCCTATTCCCGTAATTTTGTTTCCATGGTTAATTATCACGCACTTTATATTTTTACTGAAAATATCTTTTATGAAAAAGTTAAATCCATCGTTATCTAAATTTATGTTATATAACCTTATAGCATTCCCTACCGTAAGTGAGCTCCCATTTATTATACTCTCTATCTTTTCCTTTCTATAACGATCTATTAGTTTAATATTTTCAAGATTTTCGTGAAAAATTTCCACTGAGTGATTATATACATCCTTTAAATCCACCTTCATGTATTCCTGCTCTTTTATTACCGTATCATGAAGAATCTGCACATATCTCAGGGCAGCAGGTCCAGCAGAAAATATAATTCTCTGTATTCCCTCCTGTACAGTTTCCACCCTCATTATTTTAATAAAGCCGATTTCACCGGTGTTTTTCAGATGCGTGCCACCACAGCCCTCTGAGTCTATTCCGTCAATTGTAACGACCCTTATTTTCGAAGAAACCGGGACGCCGCCCTCAAATAGTCTGAAACCATATTGCTCTATTGCAGGGTTCCAGCTTATGTTGGCTACTGTAATTTTTCTATTTTGTTCTATAGCTTCAAGGCACATATTTTCTATATTTTTTATATCTTCCAGGGTAATTTTTCTGTAATGTGTTACATCAATTCTTGATTCGTCAACATCTTTTTTGACCCCACTCTGCCATATATGGTCCCCGAAATATTTTCTCATTATTCCCAGAAGAAGATGGGTTGCAGAATGGTGTATCATGAGCTGCCTTCTTCTAGCATAATCAATTACACCCTTTATCCTGGAATCCTTGGATATGTTTCCATCCAGGAAATGCACTATCGAATCTCCATACTTCTGGACATTTGTTACGTTCACCTTTTTACCATTTGCTATAAAATAGCCAAGGTCATATGGCTGACCTCCTCCCTCAGGATAAAAAGCAGTCTGATTGGGTATTATCATTCTATCATCAGAATACAGAGTAATAGCAGTAAATTCAACAATTTCCGTATTGTCGTAATAAAGCGGTCTGGTATGGATAGGCGGATACTTATCATTCGGTTTCTTTTTCTCGGTTTTCTTTTCATGCCGTGCAATAACTATTTCCTGAAAATTATCAGGAAGTTCTATATTATTCCCGGTAATCTTTCTATAAGAATCCATGATGAGACCCTCATTGATGCCCTCTGATTCATAGAGTGTTATGGCATCTTCCAGATTTAACTTTCCTGATTTTATGTATTTTTTCACCTTTGTTTCCGCATTCTTTGTTATTTCACTGTACTTTTCTTTCTCTATGGATATGATATCTGATATGAATTCCCTATCATAATTTTTGATAATTTTTGAAAACACATTGTGCTGAAAATCCATTAATTCCATGAAATCCTTTGTAAATCCGGTTTCCTCAATAAATTTCAGGGATCTCCTTATAAGCATTCTTGCCAGGTAACCAACCTTTACGTTTGATGGGATCACATAATCGGAAAACATCAGAAGCAGGGTTTTGGTATGATCAGCAAGGGAATATAATGCCCTTAACTTTTTCAACCCCTCAAGAAAGTCACTGCCCATGGACAAATTCTTTTCCTCCATATATGGATTAAGCTGTTTCAGGAGTTCAGACTCTCTATATGGCTCTATTTCAGCCGATAATTCTGATATTTTCTGGATTATGTTATTATCAATACGGCTAACAGAAGAATTTTCCAATATATATTCTATAGTTTCCGGGAAAATTGATTCGTATACTGTGGGGGTTCCAGTTGAGAGCCATACAAGTCTTTCAAGGCCATACCCTGTATCGACGATTTTCAGTGGCATCGGGGAATATTTAGTACCGTCCAGGGTTATATCTCCATCTGGATCCTCTTTCAGATTCATGAAAACCAGTGTAGCCACCTCAAGTCCACGGACAAAGACTTCCACAGCATTGCCTGCATTGCCACCTCCAAACCAAGGTTTTTCCTTATATGTTATTATTGTTCCATCGATGCCGAGTTTTTCGGTTAAAAATCTATATGAGTATTCAACTGTCTCATTTTTCCAGTAAATGTACTTATCCTCATAATTAAATGCATCATGGCATAGCATTTCGAAAGATGTTAAATGTCTTCCTGTTTTTCCTACAAGATCCAGGTCGAGCATCCTTATACTGGGCTGTGACATTGCAATAGGATTTCCTGGGGGTGGAACCATCCCTGATGTAACCTGTGGTTGGAAATCGTAAATTGAGGCATTTACCAGTAAAACATCCTCACGCCACCGTGGTACAACAGGGTAAAAATCAAGAATTTTGTGCTTCATATTATCATTTTTGAAAAAATTTAGAAATTCTTCCCGCATGTCATTTATAGAATATTTCTGTTTAACAGGAGAATTTCCTATAAATGAATAACTTTCGCATGCAGGGTCTCCACATGTCCTTTTCTCTGGATCAGAAGTCCAGAAATATGATGAACAGACTGAACACTGTTTTCTTATAAACCTATTATCCTTGAAAAAGTCCAGATCAAATTCTCCCTGTACCATTCTACATATAATGCAACTCCATAAATAAATATAATTGTCATGCTGATTATTTATAACAGCTGTAATTCATAATGATAAATAATATTTATATGCTTATTATCTATTTATACAATATGGAAGAAAATTTAAAGCGCCCATCATGGGATGAGTATTTCATGCGTATGGCATACCTTGCTGCATCCCGTTCTAACTGTACAAGAAGGAAGGTTGGGGCTGTTATTGTCAGGGATAACAATGTACTGGCAACTGGATATAATGGACCACCAGCTCACACAGTTAATTGTGATATAGTTGGATGCATAAGGGATGAGCTGAGTGTACCATCCGGTGAAAGGCATGAACTTTGCAGGGGATTGCATGCAGAACAGAATGCCATAATACAGGCAGCCGTTAATGGTTCATCAATTAAAGGATCGAAGATATACGTTACAACCCATCCCTGTGTGGTGTGTTCTAAAATGATTATGAATTCACATATTGATGAAATTATATTTGCTGAAGGTTATCCTGATGATCTTGCTGAATTGATGTTGCTAGAGAGTGATATAAAAATCAGAAAGTTCAATCTATCTGATAGTGAAGTAGAATCCATGATTGGCGTCCGATACATACACAAAGTTGGAGAAGATTAATTTTTTTGGTTTATTTTATAACTATAGTTATATATTTCTTTTAGATAAAATAAATATTTATATATGAGTTAGTAATATACAGTTAACAACTAATGGTTGTTAACTAAGGTGATAATAATGAATGGAAGAAGAGATGATGATTGGGATGATATATTTAACGACATGTATGACGAGTTTGGGCTTGATATGAGAAAAATTAACAAGGAAATTGCCAGATTCTGGGAATCCATAATGAAGGATGATACAAATAGTAAGATAATGGGTCCTTATGTCTATGGATTCAGTTATAAGGTTGGGCCTGACGGAAAGCCGGTTTTCCAAGAATTCGGAAACGTACCGAGGAATGCTATAGGTCAGAAAAACGAAACACAGGAAGGTTACAGAGAGCCACTTACAGACCTTAATGAAGACAAGGAAAACGTTTACATAACATATGAATTACCCGGAGTGGACAAAAAGGATATAGACTTGGTTGTAAATGAAAACAATATAGAACTAAAGGTCGATAAAGGACCCAGGAAATACTATAAAAACATAGAATTTAACACTGGAGTGAACATTGATAGTGTAATAGCAAAATTTACTAACGGCGTCCTTGATATAACCATTAAAAAATTGAACGGCAAAGGTAGTGGAAAGGCAGTTAAGATAGATTAAAAATCTATTTTTATTTTTTCTGGTGTTTTTATGGATGATGAATTATGGAATATTTTAATGGCGCTGGAGAATAATACCAGAAGAGAGATGTTAAAAACACTGGCAAATTATGATTCGTATGCCCTTGAATTAAGCAAGATGATAGGGGTTTCACAGCAGGCTATAAACAAACAGCTTGATATTCTTGAAAAACTTGGATTTATATCAACCAGTGGAAGCATACCATCCACAATTGGTCCCCCTAGGAAAGTGTATAAATCAATGGGGTTTTCAACGATAACAATAGACTATTCCAGAAATTTTATGGGAATAAAGAAAAGTGAAATAAACTATCCTGAAGAGGATATTAATGGAACTTCACTGAGTCTGATTGGTACACTTAAATCAATAAATGATGAAATAGAAAGCATAGATAGAAAGAGAAGCGAACTGGTGGGAAAGAAGGACTTAATAATTGAAAAACTACGTGAAAAGGCTTCAGAATACGACGGGTTTTACAGAAAGGTAATTTATGAGTACCTTGAAAAACTCGATTTCTCAGAGGTGGCCAATGAAACCGGTCTCCCCGAGGAAATGGTAGAAAGTATTATAGGGAAGTTCATCTCATTGTAATTCTTAAACATTTTATATAGATATTACATACTACATAATATGAAAGTGTCATTTAAGTTTGATAAGGATATAGGATTTATTTCAGACGATGGCAAATATGACGTGAAAATAAAAAATTCTGTCGTTGGAAACGATGAATACCATTCACCAACAGAACTTTTAATGCTTGCCATGGGCGCATGTAGCAGCGATGATGTATTGAATATACTCAAAAAGATGAGGAAGGATGTGGAAAATTATAGATGTGAAGTTAGTGCAGAAAAAAGAGATACTGACCCGAAGATGTTAAAATATGGGGAAATACATTACATCTTCCAGGGAAATGTGGATCCTGATTCTGTGAAAAAAGCCATAAACCTTTCGCTGGAAAAGTACTGTTCAGTGTCCCTTACTGTAAAGAATGCGGGAATACCGGTGTCCTATTATTATACCATAAACGGCAAGGATTACCGTTAATTTTTTAACCCGTTTCCTGTAAGTACCAGTATAGACCTTCCAGTATAATGGGCTTTCTTATATGCGGCATAAACCGTGGCAGAGCTGTATTCTACGTAAAAACCTTTAAGAGCCAGATCTTTTCTGGCCTCGATGATTTCATTTTCTGATACTGATACACAGCTGTTTCCATCTCTCATTATTCTCATCATTAACTTCATCAGTAAAGGACGTTTAGCAACAAGTGCATCGGCAATCGATGAGAGATTGTTATCAGGGTTATACTTTAATTCATTTACCCTGGAGCATAGTGGTGAAATATTTTCCGGTTGCACCCCGATAATTTTAGGAATTCTGTCAATCTCACCGGAACTGTAAAGATGGGATAAACCACTATAAAGTCCGGATAACAGAGTTCCTGCTGAAACCGGCACGAATATATTGTCCGGCATCGTTGATGACTGGAGAAATATTTCATATGCAAGTGTTCTGATTCCATCACGGAATTCTGGATTGAGTATGTGTGAAGCATAAAATCCTGGAGATTTTTCGGCAGTTTCCTGTACGTTATCTCTTGTTCCATCAACCTTTATAATATTGGCACCGTAACTGCTTATCTGCTTTAACTTATTTTCATTTGCATTTGCTGGAACATATATATTTACATTATAGCCTGCGCGTGCTCCATATGCTGCCACAGAAGCGCCTGCATTGCCCGATGAATCCTCGTTAATGGAAGTTACATGGAATTCCTTTTCATTGGTTTTTATATATGATATAAGGTTTTTAGTACCTCTATCCTTATATGAATAGGTGGGAGAAAAATAATCCAGTTTGAGTGCTAAACTGCTGTTCAGATCCTCTATGGGGGTAAAAACTTCTCCGAGAGTTACTTTTTTGGTAATATAATCAAAATTAAGTTCCAGATTATCCGTGAACTTTTTATCCGGAATTAATTCAAAAGGTTCCTTACAAATGGTGCATCTTAATTCATATTTAATTCTGGGATGCCCGTTTAGACATACAGATTTCATAAAAAATGTAATACATTAAAAAATAAAATATTATGCAAAATAAATTTGGTTAAAGAGAGGAGTAGTAGGTCTCGTCGTAAGGCTCCGGCTTGAGTCCTTTCCTTTCCCTTATTTTTGCAACTATGCCGGCCTGAAGTTCGTAAGGTACACGCTGGTATCCAGAATTCTCAGAACTCCATATGGCCTTTCCACCTGTGGCGCTTCTTATTGCGGATGCAAAGCCGATCATACCGGATACAGGTGCATTTGCTATAACGGTAATTTCATCACCGTTCTGCTGCATATCCTCAACAACACCACGCCTCTGCTGGAGCTCACTGGTGACTGGCCCCATTAGTTCCTGTGGAACACTTATGTAAACCTTCTGCATGGGCTCCATAAGAACCCTCCCGGCCTGGCACATTGCACCGTATATTGAGTTCCTGCCAGCAGGTATAACCTGTGCCGGACCCCTGTGAATGCTATCCTCGTGAAGTTTGGCATCCATTAAACTTACCTTCACTCCGTATACTTTTTCATTTGCCAGTGGCCCTTTGTCCAGAGATTCATTGAATGATTCTATGAGCAGCTCCATGGTTTCATCCAGATACTGTATTCCCTTTGTCATATCTAACATTACATTGATTCCGTGCACCGACACCAGACTTCTTGCCTCGTTATGATCGAGGCCTGCTTCTTCGAGTATTGCTGCAACCGCCTTTTTATCCTTTATTTTTGACCCGTCTGGTATTTTACCATCAAGAATAGCCAGCACAACGCCTTCTGGAAGTGGTTCTACCTTGAAATAGAATCTATTATGCTTATTGGGAGATTTACCCTCGAATGGGCCTCCGGTTTTATCAACGGTTTCACGGTATACAACCAGTGGTGCTGAGGTTACAACCTCAACATGGTAATCATTTTTTATCCTGTACATTGTAATTTCCAGATGTAACTCTCCCATACCAGATATAAGATGTTCTCCCGTTTCCTGATTAATATCAACCTGTATTGAAGGATCTGCCTTGGAAACGGATCTCAAAACATCTATAAGCTTGGGAAGATCGGCAGTATGCTTTGCCTCGATGGCGAGTGTAACCACTGGATCTGAATAATGAGACATGGGTTCAAAATCCTCCATTTCCTGACTTGATGATACTGTTGAACCGGCGATTGCGCCCTTGAGTCCAACAACAGCAGCAATATTACCTGCGGCTATTTCATCAATTGATATCCTATCAGGGCCCACCATCATTGATAATAACTGAACCTTGGATTTGCCCGCCCCTGTAACGTATAATTCACTTCCCTTTCTGATTATTCCAGAGAAAACTCGTCCAACAGCTATTTCTCCTGCATGTGGATCTATAAGAATTTTGGTTATCATCATGGTAACTGGACCATTGTCGTCGCACATTTCCATGGCCTTCCCGATCTCGCTGTTAAGATCGCCATGCCATATCTGAGGAATTCTGTATTTCTGTGCAACTGCTGGATTTGGAAGATTTTTTATTACCATATCTAGAACTACCTTATGAAGTGGTGCCGTTTTCGCAAGTTCTT
>JAKAAU010000012.1 GCA_021802165.1 Thermoplasmata archaeon | reverse complement strand
CGTAGGGGAACCTGCGGATGGATCACCTCCATGTGAAAGGCAGCTTTGCCTTACAAACTTTTTATTTTTTATTGTTTTATATTGTTAAGTATTTGTTATATTGATTTTCATCTATTCATGTACCATTCCATCATATTTATTCATATAATTTTTAAATTTTAGAAAAGATTTTATTTTATGTTTATCTTATCTATATAATGGATAAAGGTATTGAGGGCAAACTTGTTGAACAACAGGAAAAAATTGAACGAAAATTTCAGGGTATAGGAAAGGGAAAATATGCCCGTATCCTCAAAATGGCCAAGAAGCCCAATGGAAATGAATACACAAAAGTGGTGCTTATAGCAGGCAGCGGTATTGTGCTCTTAGGTTTAATAGGGTTTATTATATATTATATAATGCAGATAGTGTTTTAGGTGAATTTAATGATGGAATATGATTGGTTAACGGCAGATATCCCCGATGTTATAAATGCGGGATGTGATAAACGTATCAAGCAACTTGAAGAAAAAGATGATAGAGAGAAAATTATACCACTGGCTATTACTGTAAAGAATATCCAGGGTGCAAAAAGGAAATTCAACATTAATATAAGGACATCCCTGGAACTTCAAGACCCGTCTATAGACTGGAAATTAAAGTTAAAAGACGAATATACACTTTCAAGCAAAAAAATAGAGGAGATAACATATGACTTTGACCTCGATGGAAACAAATCAAGGGATCTGGGATTGGAGATAGATACACCCATAGGCGGATATGAGGGTGACAGGCTTGATATTGATCTTTCAATTAAATCAGAAGATGGAATAAATAGTTATAATAAAAAATTCAGTGTTAACCTTGTGCCGGTTATTAAAATTGCCAAATGTACCATAGGAAAGGAGCTTGACATCGCTATAGACCTGTCAAACCATGCCGAAAGAGACAGGGAAGAGCGCATGGCAATGAATAAAAACGCCAGGAATGAAGTTATGGCCGTCATGTCCCCATATGAGATAAAGGGGTACTTTTTCATTGAAACAATGCATGCAGACAGGGTTGACGTACTGTCAAAATCTATAAGGGGATTCAAGGGATTTGTTTCTGGAGATATAGATATATCAGAAATAGAGAAATACCTTACGCCAAAGCCTGCAGTAACTGGCCTTGAAATGGGCTCACTTGTAGAAATAGTTGAAGGGCCATTTAAAGGAGAAAGGGCAAAGATTACTGCAATTGATGCAGCAAAGGAAGAGGTAACAGTCCAGTTAATAGAATCCATGGTTCCTATACCGGTTACTGTAAAGGCTGAAGCTATTAGAAATCTGGATAAAACATGATAACTAAATCCAATTCAAAAGAAGCAGAAAAAGCGTTTATCGATAATATTAAAAAATTTTTTGACAATCCTGAGATTATACTTCCAGAGTGTACTGACAGTTGCTTTATGTGCCCTATAAAAGGTTATGCAAAGAAAATCCAGAAGATGAAAGAATCCAGCAATTTTGGCAAATACCATAATTCTGCAGACCAGTTCCTGGCTGGGGTGTCAGAGACTTACAGAATACTGGAGAGCGAAAAAGCACCACTTATGGGGGTTATAAAGACAAACTATGGTTCTGTTAATTACTGTAAGCGGGGAAACACTGATGAATTGATAATTTCAGGTGTACAGAATTATGATAACGATATATACAGGCTTCTTGCATTTACAAATACAGTAAAATTGAAGAAGTTAAGGGTGTATTCCACAAGAAATTATTTTACAGCAACATGCAGGGAAAAGATTGATATTGATTTTATAACAGATTTATTGAACGAGGAGAATATACCCTTTACCAGAGCCGAAGACAGGATAGTTATTGGAACAACCGGCAATAAAATTACTGTATCGGCATATGATGCCATACTGGACGTGTATGAAGATTTTGACCACAACATAGTTTTTACATTGCTTAAGCATATGTTATTGCCTGATATGCCATTTAAAATTCAATCAGATTTTATGGATTTTATACCCGATAATCCTGATATCATAACTGAATTTATACACAAAAGGCTTAGCACAAAACAATTGCTGTCCCGTTTACGGAAAGACAAGATAAATTATGCAATCAAGAATAACTATTATATTATAAATTACGAGAATTATGGAATAGATGAATTTCTGGATAAACTGGAATTTGATGACAGGCTAAAGCCGTTCATAAGGGAGAAAATAGCATCCAAAGGATTTGTACTTGACTCTCCCAGCCAGCGCAAGGTACTGGAGTACCTGTTTCCTGAATATAAAAATGAAATTGTAAGGCTATTATATGATCTTACAGACGCGGAAATAAAATCCTTGAAAGGAAACCCCATGGAGATCATGGAAAACGCAAAGCTATTAAAAAGCAAGAAGTCGGTGAAATCAAAGATCATGGAACCATGGTCTGAAAATTCCAGGTATCTAATAGACTTAATTACATATTATTTCAACTATGGAAAATCCGACTCAATAAACTTTGGCAGGAAGAACATGAATAATGACATACAGAAATCAATATATTATGCTTTTCTTGAAGCAATAGGAAGTGGAGAAGGATGGATGTTTACTGAAAACCAGATACTTCTGGGAAAAAGAATATATGACTATGTAAATGACATGGTTAATGATCGGAATATAAACGATCAGCTCAAGAAAATAAAGGGGATAATAGGATAATGTCAAAGCATATACTGTCAAAAAAAGATTACAGGGCATTCATGGAAAAGCTCAGCGCGTTCAATATAGACGGAACATCCATGGCGGATATTGAAGTGGAAACAAACAAAAAAAATGAGGTGTATTATTTTTCAGGCAAACCGGTATTTTACAACGGCATGCCTACATTATACCTTATAAATTATCTGAAAATAAAGACACATAACGTTACTGTAGATAATGGTGCTGTGCCACATCTATTGAATGGATCGAATCTATTCGCGCCCGGGATTGTTGATATGGACCCGAATATTAAAAAAGGTGACATGGTTTTTATCAAAAACATGGAAGGGTTATATATAGCAATAGGAAGGGCCAATGATAGCGGTGATGCAATAATGTCCTCCAGAAAGGGTGAAGCAGTGGAGATATTGCATTATCTTAATGATAAAGTCATGAAAGAATTTTAAGCTTAGGCATGGGGGCTCATTATAAGATATCATTGCCATATCTAATTATGCGCCATGTTATGCAGTATTTTATAGACTAAAAAGTATACAAAATACTTATTTATCTAATTTGTATATATATTTCATGGAAACATTAAAAATTGGAGAACAGGCTCCTGATTTTGAAACAATTGACCAGGATGGAAAAAATGTAAAGCTCTCAGATTTTAAAGACAGCGTGGTTGTATTATATTTTTACCCGAAGGACAATACGCCGGGATGCACCATGGAGGCTAAAAACTTCAGAGATAATATAGATATGTTTACTGAAAAAGGCGTGAAGGTTTTCGGGGTAAGCGTAGACTCAAGTGAATCACATAAAAAATTCCAGGAAAAATATAACCTTAATTTCACATTGCTCAGTGACAAACAGAAAGATATAGTAAAAAAATATGGCGTACTGGGCCTCGCTACTGCCAAGAGAGTTACATATATTATAAAAGATGGAAAGATTGTTTATGTATACCCGAAAGTGAGCCCGGGAGAACATGCAAAAGAAGTATATGAAAAGCTTCAGGAGTTAAAACTTATTTAATTTTATTAATTTTAAGATCTTACAAAATTGCTTTTAATACTGAAATTTATAAGAGAAACAACCAATGTTACAAGTAACCATAAAACTGAGATCATTATCAGAAACGGATTGAATTTTATTATAGAATACGCTAAAATGCCTATTGGCAACAGATACTTAATTATTATCCATAAAATACTATAAAAACCCATAAAAATCTAAAATAAAAAAATGTATTTATCCGAAAAGAGAGCTTAAACCGGCCATTGCGTCTGAATCCGATTCATCCTTCTTTTCTTCTTTCTTCTCTTCTTTCTTTTTCTCCTCTTTCTTTTCTTCCTTCGCAGGTGCTGCTGCTACAGGTGCTGCTGCGGCATTTTTCAAGACTTCTTCTATGTTTACATTCTTCATGCTTTCAAGCAATGATTTAAGTCTTGCGTCATCTGCCGCTACGCCTGCGTCTGTCAGTACCTTCTTCAGGTTCTCTTCATCTATTTCTTTTCCTGCTGAGTGAAGCAGTAAAGCTCCATATATATATTCCATTTTGTCACCTCATCCAAATAAAGACCCGAGACCCGCTGCTGCGTCATCTCCAGATCCTTCATCTTTCTTGTCCTCTGTCTGGCTTTCTTCAGGGTTTTCATTCTCTATGTTTTCATTATTTAAATCTTTATTTATTAATGAATTTAGAGTTGTAGCGTTTATTACTGCTTTCCTTATAAAAATATCTATATTCTTTTCATCAACAAAGTTTGCAGCAAGTGCAAGACCCTGTGCCTGTAGATATGCCTTGGACAATAATTCAGGCATTATCTCAGGAACAAGGAAATCTGCCTTTAATGCAAGTGCTTTTGCTTTCAGGAAAGCTCCGGCCATATCCGATACTATCTGTTCTATAGTTATGGATAGGGCGTCCCTGGAATAAACAAGCCCGTCACTATATGCAGCTATCATCTCAAGGCCAACTGTAACCGGAAGTATTTCCAGTTTTTCCAGCACCTGTGCCTTCTCCTTGGATATTACTTCGCCTTTTTTGACCAGTGTAACTTCGCTTTTTATTACTATTTTCCCCTTTTCTATTCCTGCCGGTATACCTGCCTTCTGGAATACTGATATCATAGGCCCTGGTGGGAATGATGTTTCCTTCGGCTCTATTATTATATCCTCTTCTGCTATTTCTCCACCACGTGCAGCCGCTTTTGTCCTTTTTGAGACAAGCATATCGTAAACTGTTTTTGGTGTCTCAGAGGTTGTAATAAGGGCTATCTGCCCGGTTGCGTGTTCTGTCATTCCTGCAATATTCTTTTTGTTTGATTTTTGTAATGCAAGCCTTAGCAATCTTGCCCTTAATACCTCTATTTTCACTTTCCCGCGTATATCGCTCCTTATTTTCTGGAATTCCTTATTTCTTAATCCCTTTATGCTAATAACTGCTGATACGGGGCTTTCGTTTAATTCCTCAGTAAGGGCATTAACCTTATCCACCTTCCACTGTGCTGGCTCGATCATTCTATATCACCTAAATTAATTGTAATTGCCTTACTCATCGTGCTCTTAATATATGCAGAGGCTATATTTCCCTTACCCTTATCAAGGTGGGAAATTATTCTTTTCAGAACTGTATTAAGGTTGGTAAATAGGTCTTCATTGCTCATAGCTTTCGTCCCGATAGGTACATGGAATGTGATTTTATCCCTGCTTCTGGCCCTTACACTTTTCTTAAGGTTTTCTATTAATGCACTGGGATCCTGCCCTGGTGGCAATGGCTTGGGCATTTTTCCCCTTGGGCCCAGAATTATACCGAGGTTTTTACCAACATTTCCCATAAGTGTGGATTCTGCTACAAAGAAATCTATTCCCTTGACAATTTTCTTGAATGACTTTTTATTATCTGAAAAATTATTCAGGTCTTCAACTGAATACAGATAATCTGCATTCTTTGCCTTTGTACGCATTTCCTCACTGGCAATAACAGCAACTTTCAGGTCTTTGCCTCTGCCCGCAGGAAGTACGATTTCTTCATTGATCCTATTCTTGGGATCTACCATATCAACGTCTTTCAGGTTTATTCCAACCTCTATGCTCTCATCAAAATTTCTTTTCTTGAGTTCTTTTAATTCCTTTAAATTTTCTATAATACTATTCTCCATTATTTCTCACCGACATCTATTTCGCCAGCCTTGATTTTTTTCTGTAGTTCTGCAGCATTTATGCCATCTACTGTAATGCCCAGAGACAGCGCAGTGCCAAGAACTTCAAGGACAGCTCCTTTCATTGTGTATGAAAGTAAACCGGATTTTTTGGATTCCGCAACCTTTTTGACCTGTTCCATTGTCAAATTTCCAGCGTAGTTTTCCTTATTTTTTCCCGAACCTTTGGCTATTCCAGCCTCTTTCTTCAACAGAGCTGAAGTCGGAGGTATTCCTATTATTATTTCATATTTCTTGGTAGAAGGGTCCACAACATTTACTGTTACCGGGACCTGCATTCCAGCAAAATCCTTTGTTTGTTCGTTTATATCCTTTATTACCTGCCCGAGATTAAGTCCAAGAGGACCAAGGGCAGGGCCTAAAGGAGGCCCTGATGTGGCTTTTCCACCTTCAACCATTGTTTTAACTGCAACCATTTATTACACCTTCGATTATACCCTATTTCTAACTCATTTTTAATATTTTCTTTTTAACATATTTATTTTAGTGCATAGTTTCTAATCAGGTTGTTCTACAAATATTTTATACCGGTATTCTGGGTATAAATAAAATATATAATCCGGAGTTTTTATTTTCTAAGACTAAAAGTATGTCATAACGTCCTGAAACATTAGTTATTACAGTATATAAGAATAAAATTTATAACATTGATAAAATTAAAGCAAAAATTTATAGGGTATATAAATGAAATAATAATATAGCAACATAATGTCAGAATAAATAAAAAGTAAATATATAAAAACAATATAGCATATAAATGATAGTTAACATTATCGACGGGCGAAGGGAAAAAAATTTTGATGATTCAACAAAGGTTCTTATTGATATATTCAGGGCTACCACAACAATTCCCCTGATGTTATACAGAAATGCAAAATCCATAATACCTGTAAGAACTGTAACAGAAACAAGAAAAATGAAAGCAAAAAACCCGGATTATCTGACAAGCGGCGAAAGATATGGCGTCAGAATCCCAAGATTCAATTATGGAAATTCGCCAGGTGTAATAATGGGCGAAGACCTTTCAGGCAAAACCCTGCTATTTACCTCAACCAATGGAATAAAGGTTCTTTTTAAGATAAGGGAATTCCCGGGCGATATATACTTATCATCATTCATAAATTTCACTGCAACATATAATGCCATCAAGGATCGGGAAAAAGTATCCATTATTGTCTCAAACAGGCCTGATGGCATATCAGATGAGGATTATATCTATGCAAATATGCTAAAAGCTAAGCTCGAAGGCGAAGAGGTGAATGTTGATGATTACTGCAACCAGATAAGGGCAAGCCATGGTGCAAAGAGGCTTAAAATTATGGGTGCAGCAGCCGATATAGAAAGTTCATTGAAAGTTGATATTTACCATGAACCTATAATATACAGCAATGGAAAAATAATACCCTTAACAAAATTGAGCGGGAAATCTCCTTCAGCAAGCGAATAATATGGTAGCCGACGGTTAAATGAAAATCCTGTGGCACATTATTGTAACTTAAATCTCAATAACATCACCATAGTGCATGGATGTTCCCCTTAATTTTGACAGGCACCCGAGAAGGTATTTTGCCCACTCAAGCTTAATTTTTTTCCTTATAATGGCAGTGTTATCATAATATGGCTTGATATTAACATTCTTGAAGTCGAAACCAAGCAGCGTTATATGCCTTGCCCCGAGATAATCTGCAAGAAAAGCCGACCTGTCACCATCACTGAATCCGCCGTAATTGTAAAGATGCGCCATTGGTATATACTGTGTTGTAGCAATACCATTACTGAAATATTTTGCATATTTTTCTATGGCGTTTATGTTATCCCCGTGTGCATGCACGAGAATAATTGAACCGCGGTTGTACGAATCTATTATGGAATTGATATTTCCATCAAGGTCTGTCACTATAATATCCGGATTGCCATATAAGCTGCTGTAAGTTTCTATTGCGGAATCAGCAACTATTACATATCCACCCGAAATTGTTTTAATAGCATTCTTTAAGTTTGGCCCGTTGCCGATAATAAAAGCATTTCTTCCACGGTATGCATCTAAAATATTATCGCTGTTATGGATAAACTTCCTTAAAATCATAGATGATTCATAATCCATTTTTCTATTAATTCCCAGAGAATCGGTAATCTGGAGATACAGCGGGAACCATTGGTCAAAGTTCATTTTATCTCCATCATATTATGATTTTTGCTTTTTGACGAAGAGTAGTATTTATGGACTGCAGATGCCGATAATGCTATTATTATTCCAGCAATTATATATGTCAAATACAGTATCATAGATGAATATGGTATAAAGCCAATTATATACCTGACGTAATTCATCATTCCATAAACTATTAACACTATAGCCAGCGAAAACGAAATGCCATACCACATCCTTGACATCCCGTGCCTCTCCTCCATGTAAACATCAAAGGCATCAAAAAGTTCCTTTGAAACGAATGACGCCAATACCCACCATACAAATGCAGATATAAATACCAGTACCTTGTTCATAATCGGTACGGTTTTTATTATGGATTCGTAGCTATATGCAATGCCGATTACTATAATAAAGAAAGACACAAGGTATGAAAGCATTGAAATTTTTGCCTCCTGTGAATATTCCTTTACGTCTGCAGCTAATTTTATAATAAGCTGGTTTATTTCAACAGCCCTGCCAACGAAATATGCACCCAGGACAATGGTAACAAACATAACTGCCCCTGTGGCTGGATCAAGTACATAAGATTTTGTAATAACCATGGCATATATAGTAAAAGCCAGCAGCGACACACCATAGCTCAGAAGCAGGAGGCCAACGGGTATTGTAAATTTCCTGGCTATTTTCTTATCTTTAATGCCCCTTATAATGTAATAATAAAGTGATTCTATATTTTCGTTATGGCGAATAAGAATATGCTTAACATACCTTATCCTTATCCTCGATGATATTAACGGTATTATATAATCGTCTTCTGCACCATCTGACACAAGTATAAGGTCGTCATAATGCTCCATTGAAAGTACATCATCCAGCTGTTTTCCAAGTATTTCATCTGATTTTGCACCAACATCATCGTCACCGGTGATCAGGGCAATTTCAACCTCTTCGTTTTTTCTCTGCAAGTCTTCGTATACCTTTATTGCGCCAAAAAGGGCGTTTGCATCAGAATCTTCAGGGTCAACAGAAATCAGCTTAAGTGCTGCATTATAGCATTCGCCATATCCCGTAACGGGTCCATCCACCCCGGCCTTTATGCCGTAATCGTTGTCACGGTCCACATTCAATACAAGAGTTGCCATACAGTATAATTATAATAGGAAAAGCAAGTATATAAGTTTTATTACATTCAGATTATAAAAATAAATCTTAGTATTAAAATACTTTTTCCTCAGAAAATCCAGCAATATATCCTGTTTGATAATCATTTCAGTATAAAGTATCCTGCACTTTTTTGCCTTGCCACCCTTTTTACCATTTTTCCGTCCATGAGTTCCTTAAGCCCGGAATTAACCAGCGCCTTTCCCAGGGCTACTTTTTTCATTATATCGTCGGCTGTTTTCATCTTCTCTTCAGATACGGCGCCCATTGCTTTCAATGAACTGTATATTTTTTCTGCATTTCCTGATAATCCTACCATTTAAAACCCCTATTCCATATTATATATAAATATATAAATATTATTAAATTAATAATTGTTATAAAAAGGCAAAAAATAATACCTGTAAGTTATTCACTATTTATGCTGAACTTTTATATGCTGTCATCCGGTAGCAGGGGCAATTCGACTATAATATGGGATGAATATGATGCCATAATTATAGATTGCGGGATAAGCATGAAGAAATTCTCTGAGAAAACCTCACAATTTCAGATAGATGGGCTTGAAAAATCTATTTTTATCAGCCATGAGCATTCAGACCATTCTGCAGGTGCAAAGGCGATTTCCAGGAAACTCAAGGCTGACCTGTATTCCAGAAGCGGGACACTTGAAAAGCTTCACCTGGAAAATTCTTATAGCATAAACGGCGAAGTTGCAATAGGGAATTTTACCGTTACCCCTGTGCATGTAAACCACGATGCTGTTGACCCTGTGGTTTACGTTATACGGAACAGGGGCGTGAAAATATCGGTGGTTTCTGACCTGGGAATAATGAATGATGAATTGCTTGATGAAATGAAAAATTCCAATATCATGGCAATTGAAGCAAACCATGATCCGGAAATGCTTAAAAATGGGCCATATACAGAGGCACTTAAAAGGAGGATACGGAGTGACCACGGGCACCTGTCCAATGAACAGTCTGCTGAGGCCATATACAGCTCCGCCTCAGATGGGACAAGCATTATCCTTACACACCTGAGTGAAAAGAACAACACTCCGGATATTGCAATTAATACTGTAAAAAGTTATCTGGCCAACAGGCATAAGGGGTATAAGTCCCTGGAAGCAGCATCACAGGAATTCGGCAGTACACTGTATAAATTATAGCCTGATATACAAATTAGACCATACCAAAGTTTTTGTATAGTTTTTCAATCTGCGGAGTATGGATGAATACGATCTTGTTATAATAGGGGCTGGACCTACTGGCCTCTTTGCTACTTTTCTGGCTGGCCTCAGAGATATAAAAAGTGTCACACTGGAAGCACTTGACTATACAGGAGGGCAGATACCTGAACTTTACCCGGAAAAGATGGTATATGATGTCCAGGGGATTCCAAAGATAAATGCTACGGAACTCAGGGATAAAATGTACGAACAGGCAAAACTTTTCGACGGTGAAATAAAGCTCAGTTCCAAGGTTACCGATATTATTCCGGATAATGATGAGTACATAATAGAAGTTAATGGTGTTAAAGAGTACAAATGCAAAGCTGTGCTTATAGCCACAGGCATAGGCGATTTCACACCCAGAAAAATTGGATGCCGGGGCGAAGATGAATTCAAGGGCAAGGGAGTTGATTATACTGTAAAGGATATAACCAAATTTAAAGACATGGTTGTAGCTATTGTTGGTGGAGGGGATTCTGCACTGGATTATGCCGATGAGCTTTCAGGCACAGCAAAAAAGGTCTATGTTTTACACCACAGTGAGAAATTCAAGGCAGCGGAAAAAACACTGGATGCGGTGATGAACAATAAAGGCATATCGCTTATGATGAATACCTCCGTAACAGAAATAAAGGGCGACTCAAAAATACGGGAAATATCTACTATAAATGAAAAAGACAAAACCACCGGAAGTATAAAAGTTGATGCACTTGTCATTGCCATAGGGCATGTTGGAAAAGCAAATGTCTTTAAATCTGTAAATATAGAAACAAGCAAAAACGGCAGAACCATTCTGGTAAACAATGAGTTCCAGACAAATTTAAAGGGCATCTATGCAGTAGGTGATGGGGCCACGGCAGCGGGAGAACCTGTACACCCTATAATAGCGATTGATGGTGCAAATGCTTATATTGCAATCAACTTTATCAAAAAATACCTGACTCCAAATGCAACAATGTTTGGCGGGCATAGCTCCAGCCTTAACATTAAATAGGCATAAAACGATATGCAGTAAATGGAAGTTGACGATGCAATAATAAGATTACGGGAGATGAAGGCTTCAAAGATATTGCTCCAGATACCGGACGGTTTGAAGCCTGAATCTTTCAACCTTTTCAATAAATTTTCAAAGGAATTTAATGTAATAATAAGCTCACAATCATTTTATGGTGCGTGTGACATAGGAAATATGGAAGTGTACAGGGATGTTGACTGCATAGTCCAGTTCGGCCATTCTGAAATACCCAATATCAAATACACAAAACCCATTCTATTCATAGAATACTTCTACAAGCAGATAGAGCTTGATGATGATATATTTTCCATACTGGCTGAAAATCTTGTAAAAAATGTAGGGCTCCTTTCATCCGTGCAGTATTATAAGGAAATGGAGTATGTAAATGGCAAATTAAAGGAACTGGGATATAATGTAATAGTGGGAAATGTGGATGGAAGGATGAAATACCCAGGCCAGGTTCTGGGTTGCAATTTCAGTGCCGCACATTCAATAGCTGCTAAAGTGGATGCATACCTGCTTGTCAGTACCGGCTTATTCCACGGAATAGGTGCACAGCTATCCACAGATAAACCTGTATACATACTGGATCTGAATAACCGGTCTATCAGAAATATACAGCCAGATATAGATAAATTTCTCAGAAAAAGGTATGCGAGAATAGAACCGGCAATAGATGCAAAGAAATTTGCCATAGTTATTGACACAAAAATAGGGCAATACAGAAAAAAACTTGCATACAGCATATACAACAGGGTAAAAGGCATGGGGCGTGATGCCATAATCGTAACAGCAGACAATATAAATCCGGTAGATTTCCAGAACCTTATGTGTGATGCTGTTGTATTCACAGGATGCCCGAGGGTATCTATAGACGATGAGGATAAATTCAGCATGCCTGTATTGACGCCAATAGAATTCGAACAGTTATTCGGGTTTAAAAGCAATAATAAATATATAATGGACGAAATAGTGGGTGTTGATTCCTACTCCCCTATAAGATAATTGGACCCATGGGAGACAATGGTGCATTTAATTTCTGAATATTTTTCATAGTTTCCTTTCAATACAACTGGCCTGTAATTTATATCCCTTCCGACCATTGTTCCATTTTTCCCCTTTTCAGTAATCAAAACTTTTTCTTCCCTGCCAAGGTAACTATCAAGTTTTTTCTCCATCTGTTCCCTGTGCAATGATATGATTTCATTTGACCATTCCTTAAGCAGATTGGAATTTAAAGGCGTTTTATTATAATCTTTAGTGTATGGCCGGGGCGAAAAGCGTGTAACGTTTATTATATCAGGGTTATATTTCTCCAGGAATTTCATAGTTTTTTCGAAGCCTGCCCTGCTGTCATTATAGTATCCAAGTATTATATCTGTGGCTATGGACATATCTGGAAATGCGTCATGGAATTTCTGCCATACTGCTTCCGCTTCCTCTATTGTGTATTCCCGGTTCATGGCAGAAAGTACATTATTTTCCGCGCTCTGCACAGGCAGGTGGAGGAATTTAAATACCCTATCATGCCTGTATGCATCCACAAGCTTATCCAGTATATCGTATGTATTTCTTGGCTCCAGCATTCCAACGCGGAGGTAGAAATCCCTGCCTATGGATGAAATTCTATTTACAAGTTCTGCAAGGTCTGTTCCTATGTCTTTTCCGTATGCTGCAGTATCCAGTGAGGAAATCCTGATTTCCTTTATATTGCGGTCAAGTTCCATATTTATCTGGTTTA
>JAKAAU010000011.1 GCA_021802165.1 Thermoplasmata archaeon | reverse complement strand
AAAGTTTTGGGTAAGCGTACCAAAACTGGAATGAGACGGGGAATGAGCACACACGAAGCCATTATGTTTGGAGTGGGCGGAGCAGTAGGTTCCGGTATACTATTCGCAGCTGCAGGTGGAACAGGATATGCTGGCCCCGCAATTATAATATCATGGATTATTGCCGCGATTTTCATTATCCTGGTAACACTTCCATTTGCTGAATATGCAGCAATGTTTCCCAGATCGGGTATAAGTGCAAGGGTAGCATATTACTCATACGGTTCATATGGAGGATTTATGTCAGGTTGGGGGCTTCTTATCTGGGCTGCAACAATACCTGCTATAGAAGCTGTTGCAGTATCAACATATGCATCTTTATATTTCCCATTCCTGTATGATTCCACAACGGGAGTCCTTACAGGCTATGGAATACTGCTGGCAATTCTGCTTCTGCTGGGATTCTTTGCATTGAATATGGTGGGCATTGCCAGATTCGGAAAATTCAATAAAGTTCTAACATGGGTAAAGATTGGGGTAGTTGTTGCGTTTATCGTAATACTTCCAATGTTTATATGGCACTGGGGCAATTTCACATCTGGCCTCGTAGGAGCGAGCAGTGCAGGAGGATTTGCTGGATTCATGCCATCAGTTGGCGGTTTATTCATCGCAATCCCTGCCTCTGGAATATTATTTTCCTTTGGCGGTTACAGGCAGGTAGCTGATATGGCAGGGGAAGTGAAAAACCCGGGCAAGACAATGCCTAAAATTATAGGAACAGTACTGGCAGTACAATCACTTTTATATATTGCAATGGCAGTGGTAATAGTAGGGACAGTTAGCTGGGCAGGATTTGGAATACAGACAGGAGATTGGAGTTTTGTAGCGGCCCTGGGATCTCCACTTTCCTCTATTATACATGCTAATATAATTCCAGGAATGACCGTAGCTGAAGCAGACCTCCTTGGTGGAATGGTAGTTGTATTCTTCTTATTTGCCATATTCTCGCCTGGAGGCACCCTTGGAGTATACCTGACAGGAGCAAGCAGAATTATATTTGGGTATTCAGAAGAGGATGCACTGCCTAAAGGATTTAGAAAAACAACAAAACACGGTGCACCTTACTTTGCATTGATACTCGCACTGGTCCTAGCAATTATATTCCTTCTTCCGTTGCCTTCATGGTATGCACTCGTTGATTTCGTGGTAGTCGCGGCAGTGGCAAACTTTGCGGTGGCATCAATTTCACTTCCTGTACTGAGAAGATTGTATCCAAATGTGGAAAGGCCATTTAAAATCCCGCACCCTATGGCATGGGCCTTTGTCTCATTTGAAGTTGCAACTTTCTTAATCTACTGGGCAACATTCCCAACAACACTTTACGCACTTGGCGCCGTGCTTGCAGGTTCAGTTGTATTCATATACCAGGCCAGCAGAAAGCATTTTATGGGACTGAATATTCGTAACTCTGTTTGGATACCTGTATACATAGCAGGAATGATAATCCTCTCCTATGTAGGCGGAACACCAACCGGAGGGTTGAACATAATAGCATATCCATTTGACTATGTGGTTCTTGCAATATATGCTGCAATATTCTTCGTGATAGGATTAAAGAGTGCACCGAAAGAAGCTTTAATATCTGCCGATGCGTTGCTTGACACCACAAAAGAAGTGGATGTTGAGGGCGAATACTAATATTTTTTTAAATTATCAATATTCATTTTTTATAATTTCTATATCTACTTTAATTTTGTTTCCTGTAATTTGATTGATGTTTTCTATGGATCTTTCCTTAATGGCATCTAGGAATATACTATCATAGTTTATTATCTCCATTACATTCAATACAGTATTTGCATGGCTTATTCTGGAAATAATTTCATCTGGATATCCTATTTTTTTCCCGATAGATGCCAGAAAATCAAAATTGACGGAACTCTTTGAAGAATGAAGGTCCATATTGTTATCTGCCAGTTTTGATATTTTTCCGGGCATTCCTGCAATTATAAGATTCCTGATTCCTGTGTCCACCGCCCGTTTTACAGAAAAGCCAAGGAAATCACCGATTTCTATGAACTGTTCTTCCTTAAAATCCGGGAACATTTTATGCACTGCAGTATCACTTCTTCCACCTGTGCTGAAAACGAGAGTATCCATACCCAGGCGGGAAGCAACCCTGATTCCCAGCACTATTGAGGCTTTCCATGAAGAATCAGAGAACGGTATCACTATGCCCCTGGTGCCCAGTATAGAAATTCCTCCAAGAATTCCAAGCTTAGGGTTGCATGTTTTCTTTGCTACTTCAGCGCCACCGGGCACGGATATTGTGATTTTCAGCCCATGTCGAATTCCATAGGACTCCAGCACTTCTGTGGCTGCAGCACGGAGCATTTTAAGCGGAACAGGATTTATTGCTGGATTTCCGGGCTTTATTGGCAGTCCCTCTTTGGTTACTACTCCAACACCATTACCACCGGTAATTTCTATACCTGGTTTTTCTGAATATTCAACTCTGGAATAAATATACAGGCCTGTGGTAACGTCCGGGTCATCCCCCCCATCTTTCTTTACCGATGCTATGCAATAATTTTCATATATTTCGGGATTTTCAATTAAAAAGCGGGCAGTTTTTTTAGCCGGCAGGTTAATCTCAACATAATCAACAGTTTTCCCTGTAACCATCATGATCAATGCTGCCCTGGTAGCAGCCGTTGCACAGGCTCCGGTGGTATAACCGTACCTCAAGTTTGTCCTGTCAGGATTTTCAATATACATGTAAATACACGACCATTGCATTAAATATGGAAGCTGCCACTGCAGACCCCCCCTTATTGCTTAAATTTGTAATAAAGTTTCCCTGAAATGCCAGCAATCTGGATTTCATTTCAAGGGCGGAGACAAATCCCACCGGAACACCGATAACAAGCCTGGGAAAGCATATGCCAGCATCAATGGAATCAATCAATGCTTCCAGTGCAGTGGGAGCATCGCCTATAACATATACGGCTTCAGGATTATCCCTGCAGGCTCTGGACATAGACAGGTACGACCTTGAAATTCCGGTACGTTTTGCTTCCATTGCAATATCTTTATCCCCAATGTAGCATTTTTTATTGTTATATCTTGAAATTCCGGACATAACCATATTTATATCTGCAATGACCATAGTTCCATTCTCAATTGCAGATAAAGAATCCTCAAATGATGATGAGAATACCATGGATTTTCCAATTTCAAAATCTGCAGTGGCATGCACAACACGGGTAATTATACTGGATTTAAGGGAGTTGTCAAGCCCCATATTTTCCTTTATAAAGGTAAAGCTCCTTCTGTAAATTTCTGCCGGGCTAAAAGTACTGGACATATCCTATTTTATTCCATAATGATTTAAAATCTTTGTTATTTCTAATGTTGTATGCCCTGTATTCTCCCAGCTATAGTTTTTCCTGGAAATAATTATTATATTAATTCCAAGGGAAAGGGCTGCCAGAATTTTAGGTTCAGCATTGAAGCCACTATCCTTTGTAATAACTGTGTCAATTTCATAATATTCCATTATTGCCCTGTCCAGGCTTTCTGTAAAGTTTCCCTCCATTGCAACAATACTGGCTCTTCTTACACCCATATCAATTAATGCTTTTATTCCATCCGGGTCAGGAAGAACGCGGAAATAGACATTATGGCTCTCAAGAAGCACCTTATAATTTGCTATATTTCTTACCCCGGTGGTCACAAAAATATTTTTGCCTATTTTTCCGGCGAGAGCCACAGCTTTTTCATAATTATCTGCGTATATGATCCTGTTACTTTTTATTTTCACCATTTCCCTTTCAAATCTGATAAGTGGAATTCCAAGTTTTATGGATGCATTTATTGCATTTTCATGCATTGCATCTGCATATGGGTGTGACCCATCTATTATGGCATTTATATAAAGTTCCCTGCATTTTGAAATAATGGTTTCATAATCAAGTTTTCCTTGAATTGCCTGAATATTTTCCTTTTTTAACTTTTCTGCACCTTCCTCTGTGGTTGCAGTGGCTATTATCGAATAGCCATCAGATACAAGTTCTGAACCCAGTTTCCTTGAGTCAGAAGTTCCATCAAGAAGCAAAATCATATATTCCCCTACTTCTTTCCTTCCCTTATTTCTTTCTGGAATTTTTCCAGGTCTTTAAGCTTGACTTCAAGTACGAAAACACCAACATAATTGCATTCCTCGCATTTGTATACTGGCCCTGCGATGCCCCCTGCAATCCAGTTAATTCTCAGTGATCCGCATTGTGGGCATATCTTCGTTGTCCTGTATTCGTCCATATGGATTGCCATATTGAAATTATATTTAATAATTGTTAATAGGTGCCTGCACCCGCAATTTTTCACTGGTGATTAAGTTAAGCAGCGAAATCGATGGAGGTCTAACTAAATTTATTTCTCTGTAGTTGTTATGTACTTTATCCTGCCTTTAAACAGAATGTTATGGAACCCAACTATATCTGTTTACATTTATATCGCCTAAGACTTCCAGATAGCAAGAAACACCATATTATTTATTGTTGCGTAAATTTCTTTCTTTGGCACGTTCAAGCAATTCATCCATCATAGTTTTTATTAGCTCTATTCCTTCCTGATCGTTCTTCTTTCCCAGGTAGAATGCCTGGCGGATTATCTCTATTATTGGATGCCCTATATCCTTTATAATATTTTTTAATAATGTGTAATCCTCAACATCTGTAAACACGTTTATATATGGGAATTCACGGTCAATGGCATCAAAAATTGCCTGATCCCGCACTTCCTCATTAAGGTCCAGAACATTTCCAACAAATTTTTTCCCTTTTTCTGTTAAATGATAATATTTCTTCCCATTTCTAACGGAAAAATCTATGAAATTATCCGATAACAACCTGTTTAAGACAGGAATCAGTGCTCCGTTTGAGATATTTTTTCCCGTTGCAGAATTATAGAGTTTTCTGGAAAGGCCGTACCCTGTCATATCTTCAAGGTTCAGGATGTAAAGTATTCTAAGGGAATAATCGTTCATATAAACCAATTTCCAGGATATTTAAATATTTATGGTTTCTTCCCGGAACCATTATTATTTTTCTCTTTAGCTTTTTCACTGCCAGCATTTTTTGATTTCCTGTTTTTCTTTCTTGTGTGCAGCACCGCTGCCCCTATTGCACCAAGAATGATGATTATCAGTGCTGCCATGCCTGCATATAGTGGTTCCGTTAATGTGTTGCTTATTTGCTGTGTTGTTGTAGGAACAATTTTCTGGTTGTAAGTGTACACTTTATTGAACGTTTCTGCAGTATTATTGAAATGATATTCTACAAGCAACTGCACAGGGTAAGTTCCGGCAGCGGAGGTAGAAGTATCTATTATGTAGGTTACCTTAATGCTCTGCCCTGGTTGGAGCTGTGCAAATGTTACATTATTTGCAGTAAGTGCTCCAAGTGGATTTGATGATGATACGTGTATGGATAAAACACCGGGCGAAAGCATATGTATCTCAAGGTCTCTATATACCTTATTCCCCGTATTGTTCAGATAAAATGTCAGAAGTTGTTTTTTTGTATCGGAAACCAGGTTCTTATTTTCCACAGCCACTGTTAAACTTTTCTCTTCACTTCCATGTATATATGTATTGATAGTATAAACTACATTGTTAATATGGAAATATACAGGAATTGTCCCCGTAACATTTTTAGCATTTATATAAAATGTGAAATTCATCAACGTTCCGGCAGGATAGTATGCAATTGAATAATTTCCCGGTGATACAACGTTGTAATCCATGGACGTTATATTGAAATTCACATTCTTCATCGCAGATGTACCTGTATTTTCTGTATAAATTGTTAATTTAATGAATTTCTCGTTCTGATAGATTACCGGCGGGTTTGTAGTATACGATATCACGCTTACATCCGGTTTCCCAACAGGAATTGTGAACACTGTGTTCCCTGACATTGTGGTATTATCATAGCTTATGTTTTCATCATAGAAAGATCCACTGGCGTTTTTACTTATATTAACCAGCTGCATTATTGTATATGAGTGCCCTGCCTGAATTTCAGGAATCCGATTGTATGTGCGCACGTTTTTGTCCGGGCCGTTTATGTAAGCATATGTAAATGGTGATTTATAGGCGGACAGATTCATGGACACATTAGCATTTTCAATATTTGTGTAGGATTCAAATGTGACATAAAGTGGTATGCCATTGCTTCCAGGTGATGGCAATTCAGTTGAATTAGGAGCAAACCATGATACAGAAGTCACTGTAAGCTCATTGTTTGCAACCGTTGCCGGTGCAGTTTTATTGTGTATTGCATCACCTGAAGACATTAATCCAGATGCGCCGATAGCAAGCATTACCATAGATAAAACTATAAATCCAGTTATTAATTTTTTATATATTTTCATTATTATCACCTTTTTTCTCCACTATAAGGGTAGTTAGCAGCACTGCAAACAGGAGGAATATTATACCTGTGATGTAGGTAAAATTATAGGCTGTAGCGGATGGGAATCCATAGGTAATTGGAATAAACGGCAATCCATTGAATCTGTAGGGTATTAATCCTATTATTACCCTGACTGAATACATTGTTTCATATGTTCCGCCCAATGCAGGCGCTATTGTCATTCCAAGTTCCCTGAATACTGTGTTCATGCCTGTTGCTTCTCCAGATTTTGATTTCGGTGTTGATATCAATAGAAGATTAATGATGCCCACCAGGACAAAGGAAAAACCGGTACCCAGGACTGTTGCGGCTTCTATGATATCCAGGATAGTTGATCTGTCCAGGATCAAAAGTATAAAAGCTATAAAACTGACTGAAAGGCCGATTAATATGGAAATTTTAGGGCCACGGGCATCGGTGACCCTGGCGGCAACAGGAGCAAATACCATTGCAAGGATTGTTGCAGGAAGCATAATCAGGCCAGATGTGAAAATAGATTTTCCAAATCCGGAGGGGGCAGGGTCCTGAAGCAATGTTGGAACAGTAAAAAACAGGAAATACATGCCTGCCATGGTGAGTAGCCCGACAAAATTTGCTATTAATATATTCCTGCGTTTCAATAAATGCATATCTATGAACGCATACCTGCTTGCAAGTTCATATTTTATAAATGCGTAAAATGCAGCAATGGAAAATATGAATGAAAATAATATGAGCGGGGAGAGCCATCCATAGGTATTTCCCTCCGACAATCCGAATATGAGCATTACCAGCCCTGATGCCATTATTGCGACCCCGGCAAAGTCTATTTTTTCCTTTGCAGGCGCGGTGTTGTCTTTCAGGAAGAAATAAGATAATATGAATAATGCAAAGGCAACAGGGGCAATTGCGTGATAGGACCACTGCCAGCTATAGGCTTCTGTAATATATGCTCCGATAACCAGAGCCATGCCGGCACCTACAGCAAAGGTTGCACTCATTAATCCCTGTGCAAGGGCAAGCCTCGACCTCGGGACGACATCATTGATTATTGCGTAAGCCAGAGGGTACATGCCAAATCCAATGCCCTGAATTATCCTTATAGCTATTAACTCATCAAGGCTTGTAGCAAATCCCCCCATTGAAACAGAAATTGCATAAATTAATGAAAGAATTAAAAACACTTTTCTTTTACCGAACACATCACCAAGTTTTCCGAATATCCCTGCAGCTACTGTACCTGTAATAAGGTAAGCAGTGAGAATCCATGAGACATTGTTATATGTGGTATTAAAAAAAGTGATAAATACAGGAATAGCCGGAACAATCATTGTTTCCACATAAACAATCAACGTCCCTGCAAACGCCATCAGGGCAACTATTCTTGCAATATCACCTTTATCAAGATTCTCCATATATGTCTTATTAGACATGTCTAACTAGTATAAATATATTATCAGCACTCCCAAATCTTTATTTAAATGGCTATGTTATATAACTATGCCATATAAAACCATAAAAACAGCAGAGGAAAATGGCACGGGTTTCATTTATTTTGATAGGGAAGACCACCTGAATACCATTACCGTTGAAATGATAAATGACATCTCCAGTGCATTATCTGATATGGAAAGCACATGCAGGTCAATTGTAATTGGTGGAAAAAAGAATTTCTCAGCAGGAGCAGATGTATTGCAATTTCCGGAGCTGGATCCATCAGAAGCCTATGAATTTCACAGGAAATTAAACGAACTTGCACTTTATTTCCGGGAATACACATGGCCGGTAATATCATTTTTAAATGGATACGTATTTGGCGGCGGGCTTGAACTTTCACTTTCAACTGATATAAGAGTATGCAGCAGAGATGCACAGTTAAGCCAGCCAGAAATCGGGCTGGGCATAAACGCAGGTGCAGGCGGCAATGTAATACTCCCACATGTGGTTGGAAGAAATCGGGCACTGTATATGATACTGACCGGTGCAAGGTTAAATGCACAGACTGCATATGAGTTCGGGCTTGTAGACATTCTGGCAGGCAATGCACTGGAAGAAGCTACAAGACTAGGGCAAATAATCAATACCAAACCTGAAAATACTGTAAAACTGGCAAAACGTGCGGTAAACAATACTTCATCGTCACATATTAAAACTAACCTGGATTATGAGGCTGCATTATTCGGTATTTTATTTTCCGGAAAAGATACAAAAGACAGGATAAACAATTTTATAAAAAAGAAAGAAAAATAATTTTAATTTTCATTGTTTATCTGATACTTTTCTGGTATATGGTTACTCTTCAATTTCAATAAAGTTGCCCTCTTCCCTCAGATTGTATGTTTCCAGTGTGTATTTTTCCATCGGGGTCTGGGGTGCTATAAACGGAGGCTCAACCATTTTTCCGGTGTCCAGTTCAAACTTTGCATTGTGGCATGGGCATACAACATGTTTGCCATCTTCAGACACATTGCCGAGAATACATTTAAGGTGGGAACATATTCCATTGATACCGTACAGCTTTCCATTTTGCTTTGTTATGAACACTACTTTGCCATCTCCAAGATTAATTGACACATGGTTGCCTGAGTTTTCCAGAGCTTTTATTCCCAATATTTTTCTCCATGTCATAATTCAATATGCAATAATACAATTTATATTTTTATGGCTTCTATAGCGGGAATAAAATATGTATTCTGCGCAATAATTCAAATAAATATTTATACCTATTAATAATAATACCTTATGTTTCTAAAATACAAAAGTGTACACACATTCGAAGAGACTGTGAAACTAGCCACTGATTTCATTAAATCGAAGGGTATAACGGTATTCTCTATAGTAGACCACAGAAAAAATGCTGATAACGCAGGATTAGAAATGCAAAATGAAACTTTAATATTATTTGGTTCTCCGGTGGTAGGCACATTATTGATGAAAGAAAACCCCGAAATCGGCATAGAGCTCCCATCGAAATTATTAATCTATTCAACAAATAGCGATGTTTATATCCTGTATAAAGACCCGGAAGAATTTTTGAAAGTATATGCAATACGTGAATCCACGGATGCAATTGAAAAACTGAAAATGTTATATAAGCAAATAGTAGAGCAGGTAATTTAATCCAGCAATATTTTTTTAATTCTTAAAACAATTTAAAACTTTTCCCCGGTTTAACGGATATTAATCACGTTTCATAATTTCCTGACCCACGGGGAATTCGAAGCCCAGCCCCTGATCGGATGGTCATTGCAATGTGACTCGCAATATGCTATATCCGGAGCCCATTAAAGGCCGGGTTGCCTATAGTCTTACGTCGTCATATATATTCATAAATCGTATATACTTATTTATAAGACATATCTCTATTAATTACAGCTTTTAAATGTTTTGGAAATTACTGTTACAATTATATAAAGTTTGAAAAATAATTATTTTGTATTCCTCTCCATCTTTAAAATTAATGGTGCGGCAGAAATATAATTTTTATGCACCGATTTATGAGGATAAATGCATGGAGACCGGCCGGATAACCAAAATCAATATTATAAAGAAGTGATCTAATTTCTGTATTATATGGCAGGTCCAGAGCAATATTATAAAATGATAGCAAATATATAAAAAAATTGCTGGCTTATTATGCCATAAATTTAGCAAGTCTTTGAGAGACAGATGAGGGTACCTTACCCATTGCAGACTGGATCATATTTAGATCCCTTGTTCTAATATCAGCCGGGAGTTCTGAATTTGCTTTCATTCTTAAAGCCACAAATGCTTTCAACTCGTCGTCCTCCATGCCGGATGCAATGCTGATATTTGTGGTGCAAAGCCCTATATATGTGGCATCATCCGTCTTGTTCATAGCTGTGATTAAATTTTTCATCATTTCTACCTTTTTGGAATCGTCTTCTTTAAACATATCACTGAATAATTTCATCATTGTTTCTTTTCTCTTTTCACTATCCATTTTTGCAATTGTCACTATATCTTCCATTTTTATCATTTTATAATAACTTTAAAACATAAAAAATTTTTTGTTACACATAATTCATAAATATGAAATTTACGAAACATATTTTATAATTATAGAGATAACTGGATAATGTGCTGGATATAGCAGATAAAAATTTTACTGTGTAATTTATCTTTATGAATTGCGACGTTGCACGGATTATAGTAGCAATTTGAATTAAACTGGAATTACAGATATATAAACATATTCTATAATTAATAATAATCTCCTGCTATTCCAATGCCTTCGAATTATGATGATTCCTGGCATATATATGGATTAAACTATACGGGGTTAATCCACCTGTTGGTTTGGTGGAAATTGCCCGGCAATAGAATGGTATAAAATCGTTTCTCCGGAATATTTTGAATCTATCTTGCCTGTTCTTTCCATATGTACCAGATGCGCAACGGTTTCAAGTATAGCAAAATTTTTCTCCATGTTGTTCATATCATCCATTTTGCGCCCCCTGCTCCATGCTATGGAGGATGCTAGCTCAAAGGCATTTTTCCAGGTGTTTAATTCTAAGGATATTTTATACATCCTCTTTTCGTGATGCTGGATGATCTGATCAATCCTCTCTGCAAAATTGGTAAAAGTGTCCCTATGCCCCGGATATGCAATTTCAGTATCATAATTTTGAATTTTTTTGAGGCTTTCAATATACATTCCAAGGTAGTCTACATTATTTCTGTAAACACTAATATTTGGAGATATATTTTTAAGTACATGGTCGCCTGTAACCATTGCACGGATATCTTTCAGGTATATAGCAACAGAACCGGGCGAGTGCCCTGGGACATCTATGATATCTGTATCTTTCATAGCCATATTGCCTATTATGTTCAGGTTCAATGATGCATAATAGTCCATAAATTTCATGACAGGATTTCCTTCTGTTATATTACTGAATAACTCTTCTGGCACACCATTAGATATCATTAAATTTCTGTATTCACTGAAATATTCCTGCCTGTTGTCTACCATATTTTTAATTGTATCATAGTCATTTTTTGATATATATACAGGTATGTTATGATTTTTTTCCAGATAAAGGGCCCCGCCTATATGGTCTATATGCAGATGTGAAATTATACACATATCTATACGTGAAAGGTCAATAGTATTCGCAATCTGCCTGTATCCATTTTCGGACATGCCGGTATCAACAATGTAGTTATAATCTCCATTAATACTGTATACATTGGCAGTTTTCAGTGCCCTGATCTCTATGGGGACCTCTATTTTCTGAATAGAATTCATTATAGCTCATTATAAACTGTCTAATTAATAATTTCCAGTGGAACATAAAACCTTTTATGGGCATATTTTCACTCCTGCAGGCGGGTCAGGATTGCCGTTTATTGGTAAAATATTAATTAGTGTTTATAAATTACAAACGAGATGGCATTCAATATCACTGGTGGAAATAACAGGCATTACAGCGGAATTCTTGGCTCATCAATAATGTCATTTTCAATGAATTCAACATTGCGATTTTTTATTCCTGTACTTATACCCCTGCTGGTATCATCCCTTAATATATCTGTATATCTTGGTTCCTTACTGATAACTGCATACTGGCTTGGTTACACGGTATTCCAGATTCCTGCCGGAATGATTTCGGACCGTGTGGGTGTATCAAAGGTCGCTAAAATATCATTTATTTTGATGGTTCTGTCATTTTCATTATTCTACTTTTTTATAGACTCCTATACAGGCATTTTCATTATACAGATATTGCTTGGAAGCTTCTCTGCAACAGTATACCTTTCTGACACTTCAGTTATACAGAAATGGCTTCCACAATCCAGCAGGGCAACCTTTGTAGGAATATACCAGACGGGATTTTTTATAGGAGCATCACTGGGGGAATACCTTATCCTCCGCACACTTTCTATAGGTTTCCGTTTTGCATTCATTGTTATTCTGTCAATACTTATTATTGCAACAATACTGAACATTGTATTTTTAAGGGAGCCGGAACATAATAAACTGGCAAAGCATGGAAAAATTGATAGAAAGATAATTTATGTAGCCATGATTAGATTTTCTGCAGGGTTTTTATATATAGGATTTATAACACTTTTCACCACATTTATTGTATTCGACCATATTGTGCCATATTCCAGCGCATACTTATATGCGTGGATTCCTGCCGCAGGTGGAATTATCACATCTCCCCTGGGCGGGATGATCTCAAGAAGGATGAAGCATGGAAAATCCATAGTATCTGTATTGCCAGTAGTCGCCCTTGCAGTTACAATAATTTATATAAACTACGCTCCTGTTTCTGCTATTTTTATTATATCATTCCTGTCCGGAATGTTTTATGGTCTCTATGCAGGCCCTTCAATGGGAATGGCATCTGACTTTAGCGGGAGTGATGCCAATCTTGCCTCATCCAGCAGCATACTGAATTTCAGTTCACAGGTAGGCGGTACGGTTTCCCCCCTCCTTATGGGATTCATGTTCTCAATATATGGAAATTTTGCTCTGGCATTCACTGCTGTTGCCGCAATTTCAATTATTACACTTATAATTCCATTTATAAAATTAACATTTTGAAATTATTTTTTCATTTCCCTGAGCTTTGCTTTGTCTATTTTTCCAACACTGGTCATAGGCATTTCTTCTATGATAATAAACTCAACCGGAATCCACCACTTGTTAATATTTCCATTTGAGGCGTGAGTTTCCATAAATTGCCTGATCTCTTCAATTTCAATATCTTCCGAAGCTTTGACCCATGCAATGGGCCTTTCTCCCCATTTCTCATCAGCTATGGCGGTAACAGCCACTATTTCTATTCCTGGAAAC
>JAKAAU010000280.1 GCA_021802165.1 Thermoplasmata archaeon | reverse complement strand
TGGTATTTCCCTTCCAGGTGAAGATTCATTGAATTATAATAAGCCGGCTATACAGAACCATAGAATTTGCATAATAAAATATCCACATATGGAAGTTTACAGCGATTTTGACCCATTTTACCTGCTCAATATTGGATTCACATTCGTGGATAAGGACAATATTGATGCCCTGGACAGATGCGATGTTATAATATTGCCAGGGTCAAAACTTGTGGGTGAGGATCTTCATTATATGGAAAAATATGGCATAGCCAGCAAATTGATAGCACTTCAGGCCACGAAAACAATAATTGGCATATGTGGCGGCTATCAAATGCTGGGCAAGCGGGTCATAGATACTGATAATGTGGAATCCGCGGAAAAGGAAATAAAATGCCTGGAAATACTGGATATAGAAACAGAATTTAAAAATAAAAAGATTACAGGTGCTGTGAGCTACACCCTGAATGATAAGATTTTTCCAGGTGAAATTCATGGAGAAGGTTACGAAATACATTATGGGTCAATAGTGAGGAACATGGAGCCACCCCTGGCATACATTGATGGAAAGCCTGAGGGGTCTGTACGTGGAAATATATATGGGACAAACATACACGGAATATTTGAGAATAGGGCATTACTGAATCGCCTGCTGAATATTGAGTGCGGAGATTACAGAAAAACCCTGATTAAAAATATAGATGCAACCTCAAAACTATTTACCGGGAATATGAATATGGAACTGCTAGAAGATTTGATATTATGATTGAATTGCTTGTCCTGGCATTGTTAATGTTATTTTTTTCTATTTTATTTGATGTTGTTATAGGGGAACCCCCAAACAGGATACATCCCGTAGTTTTTATAGGCATTACCATATCAAAGCTAAAAACACGGTTTATTTCAAAGAATAATAAAATAGCAGCCGGATGTTTTTTTCTTATTTCTATCATACTTATAAATACGGTTCCATTAGTTGCCGTACTGTATTTATTATACATAGCTAAAAATACAATATTGCTTATTCTTTTCGCTGTTATCTATATATATTTCCTTAAAAGTACATTTTCTATAAGGGGTATGGGAACACATGTAAACAGAATTATAAATGCACTGGAAAAAAGTGATCTGGATTCAGCTAAAAAATACACATCTATGGTTGTCCGGCGGGATACCTCCAGTATGGATTCTGAAAAAATAGCATCCGCTGCAGTAGAAACTATTGCAGAAGGATTTGTAGATGGATATCTAACACCTATGTTCTTCTATGCGTTTTTTGGCATCGCTGGTGCAATGGTGGCCAGAGTTATCAATACTATGGATTCCAATATAGCATATCGTGACAATATCCACTATGAATTCGGGAGGTGCACTGCGATTGGAGATTCTATTACAAACTTCATCAGTTCAAGAATGGCACCGTTTATGTTCAGCATCAGTGCTTTCCTTCTGGGTATTAAATACGCAAAAACCAGGATAATAAATACAACAGACAGCCTGAATGCAGGATACAGCATTGGGGCAATGGCTAAAGTGCTTGGTATCAGGCTTGAGAAATCCGGTGAATACATAATAAATCCTGATGCAAAATCCCCTGGTGTTAATGATATAAAGAAAGCAATGCACATATACTACCTTTCCTCAATTCTAACCCTGCTGATATTTGTTATTCCCGTAATGTTTGTCCTGTTTGTTTTGCATATCTTTCTCTTATTCTAAATAAAATATCCTTTAATGAATTTAAACATGATTTCAGCAGAAGTATTATAATATCGTGGCAATGGCAATTTATGGAAATAGTTGAAGGCAATAATGTTTATAACAAAATTACAGACAGGCATGATATACTTTATATTCTTCTTGGAGGGACAACCCGGGTATCAACAATTCCAGGTATTTCTGCGGCAGGTGCATCTCCAGAGCTTACCAAACTGACACCTGTACTGGATTCTGAAATAATATCAGAAGGGAAATGCATAAGCTATGATGTTGTTCCAATGACAGAAGAGGGCATTCCTACACCGTCAATAATAACAAGGGGCGCCAATGAAGTATCGGGCATAAATACCTTAATTATGGACGCTGGATTTATCCAGGATCCTGCAATTCCATTCATAAAAACATCACTGGGGAGTGCGGGTGATGGATCAAAGGAAAGGGCGTTGCAATTTTATGAAAGAGCAAAGGCCTATGGGAGTTATCTCGGAAATTTGCTTGATGGAAGGTATAAATTTATATTTCTGGCAGAAAGTGTTCCTGGAGGTACCACAACTGCCCACACTGTACTTTCCTCCATTGGCATTGGTGAAATGACAAGCAGTTCAATGAAAAATTCTCCAGATGCAATAAAAGAATCATTTACGGCCCGTGCACTGGAGAGAACTGGACAGTTGCCTGGTTATAATGATAGCGTGGCTGAATTCGGTGATTATATGATGGCAATTTCCCTGGGGATTAGCAGTGTTATTAAAAAATCAACATTATTTTATGCAGGAGGTACCCAGATGGCAACAGTATTTTACCTTGACAGGCTGATAAAT
>JAKAAU010000279.1:641-2543 GCA_021802165.1 Thermoplasmata archaeon | reverse complement strand
ATAGACTTAGATGTTCCATGTTCACTTACCCGGGAAAATGATGATATCTTTATGACAATTTTTATCCCGAAAACAATTAATTATGAAAAGTTAATTCCATTCTTTCCAATTCTAAATGTAGAGGAGCGCCAGCTTTATTATATGATAAGGAGAAAAATAGTTGATGAAAATATAGTTAATTTTATTCGCAAACTCGATGATATAGATGGTCTTGTGCTCCCATATATAAATATTAATGGTAGATGGCTCGTATTAAGGGGATTTATGCATGAAAAATCTACAATGGCATTTTCTGATCTGCTTTCAGACTATCTTCCCCGAAATGGAATGATTGCAAAGGTTAGTTTAAAGCCATCCGAAGGTTCTCTTGAGTATATGGATAAATGGCATATAAAGCTTAAAACCATAGTTGTTAGCCTTCCAATGTCTGCATTCGGTCATTATCGTGTTATTAGTATGCTTAAAAATACTGGTGCAATTGGCCAGTTCGTAGACAATTATCCACGGGAAGGACAATTCAGATTACTTATATTCTCTGATAGGGACGGCAAGGAATTTGATACCATGGTGGAATTATCCAAGGATGAACATATATACTATACAAAAACTGACGAAGATATCCTGAATATCCTGTCTGAAAAGGCAATGAATAAAAATATTGCATGGAACTTCCTTTTCATGTATGCAGATGAAAATAAACTTTATTTGAAGTTTATACTCCCTGAATTCAGAGCAAGAGAATATTTAAATCTAATAGTTGATACAGAGATGGAATTGAAAAAAATGGACTGGGTAACGCTGGAATATTATGGGGATGCTATTGATCCAAATAGGGCGAAATTGCTTCTTTACCGTTAATATAGCTGAATCAGATACTCGCTTTATCTGACTACATAATATCTTTACATATTAAGTTGAAAGTTGCATTTTATATAATCACTTGATTTCATATTATCTGATACCTGATGCAACTAACCAAAAGGAGAAATGAAGGTTCGATGCATATCTAGTGACAGAAGAATATTATTAACCATATTTTTTACCGAAAAACCATTTTAAAATATTCAAATTCCTAATTAACTTATCTTTTGAAGAACCAGTCAGTATATAATACTCTATTGTTTTTGGACATTTATTGGCTTTAAAGAAATGAATAGTTTACACACCCTAACTATCACTGTCTATGGTAATAGAATATCTAATACCGCTTTCATTGCAATAATGTATATACTTATTTATATTCTCACCACTACCAAATTTTTTTGCGCCTATAAATACCAGCTTTTTACTACCCTCAAATAATGTATAATCCGGTCTATCAGCTTCATTTGTTAATTCTGATACAATTCTTCAGGGTTTTCTGTGTCCCATCCCAACAGCCTTAAAGATGGGTCTATTAATAAGTACCTAACAAGCCGCTCGTTTTTTGAATATTGTTCTTTATATTTATTGATTCTATCTCTCAATTTGTCAATTGTTTTTAATATTTCTTCCATATAGTCCTCAGTAACACTATTCATTATCCATCCTTCTCACTATCAGAAACTCCATTAAGTGTGCCAGAATAGTATGACATTAATGAAACTTAATTCTAAAGGTCAGTAATGCATCTTCTCTGTTACAAGTATATGTTTCTGGGTTGGCTCTAATATGAGTTAAATTATAAATCTCTTATTTTAGGAATTGTAGAATTTCTAGCGATTTAATTATACCTTCCTCTATTTTAATAGCCTGTTCGGATTTAGAGCTTTTGGCTCGATCTTTTAAGTGCTAGTTTGTTTTATACTTTATTTTTTCATTTTATTCTTTTAGATGTGTGTTCATCCCGTTCAATGACGCCCGCAAATTTTTTATTACATTATCTGGATTAGCATTACTTGAGAGCCCATCATTTGCTTTTTC
>JAKAAU010000279.1:0-631 GCA_021802165.1 Thermoplasmata archaeon | reverse complement strand
ATTCCAATACCCTATGATAATCCTCTAATTTAGGCCTATCAATAGTAATTCGTGTCGATAGAAGCAGAACTATAATAGCCAGATATCAGTAATATAAATGAAATATCACCGTTTCTTGACGATTCAATATACATTAAAGTAAAAATATTAAATATATTATCAAAAAAATGGTCCGATATTTATAATGAATGCAATGGGTAAGCAACTACCGCAGAAGTACTAATCAGTATATTATCTAAACATATGGACAACGATACATTACTTAAAGTATAGGTTATGGAGGCACTTTCTCCCCTATTTATCAAATACAGAATATATCATGCTTCATACCTCTTTATTTCGCCTGCAGTAATGGCTATAGCCCTGAAATTGTCAGATAATATGAATACTATATCATCAGAGTATTTCCACTGAGTTAGCAGCTTCTTGAGGCAGTCTATCATAATATTCATGGGCTCATACTGGCTGGAATTGCCAGGATAGCGTGTGAGATTTACGACTACCATGATTCCCACTGCCGGAATCGAATTTTTGGAATCAATGACCCCTTCCAGTTTATCTATGTCAGTAACAACTGAATTCATCATTCTTGGTATTGCAACAGCTTCATATTCAAAGCCGTACCTTATGT
>JAKAAU010000278.1 GCA_021802165.1 Thermoplasmata archaeon | reverse complement strand
GCATTTCGATCATTGCGGGCATGTATTTTCAAAGAATAACCTCTTCAGGAAGTCAAACCTCATTGTACAGAAAAAAGAATTAAATGCATACAGGCATCCCAGTGAATTTACCAGAGGAAGCTATATTAGAGCTCAAATAATACCAGAAATTACCAGATTAAAAGGGTCGACGAGGATTAATGGGAATATAAGTACAATAATTACCGGTGGCCATAGTGAGGGGCATATGGTTACAGTATTCAGTATAAATTCTAAAAAGTACATGTACGGCGGGGACCTTTTTCCATCTGCATTCCATATAAAGCCATATTACATTACCGCCATAGATTCCTATCCGCTTGAATCTCTAAGAATGAAGAAAAAGCTTGTCAAAAAAGCAATAAATGAGAATATTACAATTATATTCAACCATGATCCGGAACATGTCATGGCCATGGTATACGGTACTGTGGAAAAGCCAGAGATGGAATTCGTTGATATTAAAAACTAAATGTTATAATTGAAATAACAGATTTATTATGAACAATAAACTTTAATAGATTTGTCTATTACAATAGTATGGAAAGTAGTTCAGCGGATCAAAATATAGTAAATCATTCCGGCAATATGATTGCACTCTCCTTTTTTTTATTTGCGATTACCTTTCTGCTCGTTTTTAATACTGCTGAATATGATCTAGGATTATTTATAGGGTTTGTAGGGATAATAATTTTTATCTCGCAGAGGAAATATATAAATCCAGATATTAAGAGATATGTTTATTCTGGAATAATAATATTTATATTGAGTCTTATTGCCTCCTCGGTTTATATTGCCATATCACTCTCATCGGCTGTTGGAAGTATTGCCAAGTATCAACATGGAAATGAAATAGCTGGAAAATATCTTTTTCAGTATTTCTTTAATTATTATTTTTATTCTTCTGCAATTCTGGTAATAGTTGCTCTTATTTCCTACATTCTGATATCATATAAATTTCTCATTGGTCATAAACTTCCATTCATAGCAGGTTTAATTGTGTCATCTGCCTTAGATATATTATATACAGACGTTTATCTGTTGAGTTTGAAAGGCACAATGGGAAATGAAATGATTAATGTAAATAAAATAGCTTATTATGAATCTCAAATCAAATATGCAGGGGATGCCGGGAATGTCCTGATAATCAGACTCGCATCGGTACTGATATCTATGGGTTTATTCATATATCTCGGGATTTATATACGTAAAAATGCTAAGAACTTTGTGAAGGAATGACTAATATTCCTTCGTATATGCCGTACTGCCGATCATTTAAGGGTAAATAAACTATGATTACGATCTTATAAGTTGTATAAACATAAATCTTAGCAGCATGGATACCTGATAATATATTCACTCATAGTACAGTGGATTATTTATGTCCCTTTACAAACAAATTATTATAACAGTAGAAAATATTATATTGTTCTATAATATATATAACAAAATAAGGAATAGTGTATCAAATGTCACTAAATGTATTTGCAGAAGTAGAAATATTCGTATCGCTTGTAGTTGGTTTTTCATTGGCTTTTGTTCCGTATATGACTGAAAAATCCATAAATTTCGGGGTAAGAACACCGGTTGATAAAATAAACTCTGATAGTGTCAGGAATGCTAAGCATGTATACGCAGCATCAGTAATAATAATTACACTTGCAATGATATCCCTGGATGTTGCCCTCCATGGCATTACTGCATTTACAGTAGCCATGCTACCGGTCATTCTTATTCTGGGATTTTCCGTGTACTTCGCCGAGCATTACAGATTGTTAAAGATAAAGAAACAGGAAAATTGGTTTCAGGGCAATGATGAAGTTGTTACCGGCCAGTTTGTAATTGCCTCCGGAAGCAAGTTTTCATTCATATATGCATTGCCGGGAATTATCACAATTCTGATAATCTTCGCTGTCGGCATATTCTATTACCCGCATATACCATCGGTATTTCCAACACATTTCGGTGCCAACGGCCTGCCAAACGCTTATTCAAGTAAAACAGTACTGTCTGTATTCCTTGTTCCAGTAATCGGTGCGATTACCACTGCATTTATCATTATCCTTGCTTATGCAATCAGCAGGACTTCCATAAGAGAGGATACAGCAGTAAAACATGCAGGTGAAAGAACAAACATATTCAGGCGCAGGATGGTGATTTTACTCTCAATAATACCCGTATTTACGAATATTACATTGGGCCTTTCCAGCTTTGAGGAGTGGGAATTAATTCATAATTTGAATATAGTTATACTTATAGCACCCATTCTTGCGATGGTGGTAGCCGTAATGATTATCTCCTTTACCACCGGTCAGGGAGGCAGCAATGTTAAAATCAAAAACAATGCATCATCTGAGGTAAATAAACAGGCAGTAAGGGATACATCCGATGATGATAAATACTGGAAAGGCGGGGTAATATATGTTAATAAAAATGATGGCAGAATTCTTGTACCCAAAAGGTTCGGGGTGGGATTCACATTCAACATGGGGCATCCGGTAGGAATAGCCATACTGGCAGTAATAATAGCGATTCCGGTAATTATACTAATTTTAGTTT
>JAKAAU010000277.1 GCA_021802165.1 Thermoplasmata archaeon | reverse complement strand
ATTACTTTAATTAAATACCCAAAGGAGGGATTGGGAATATAGCTCAGTAAATTTTTCTAATATACCAATATACGGCACCACTGAAATACCCCAGTTCCTTTCCCTGTATTCTGTACCATTTAACTCTATGCTGTTTACGTGTTGATTTACGCCACTACCTTATTTTATGATGATGTCATTCCGGTTCATCCTTCGGGATAATTTATATTAAATTCGCTCCGAAACAATTATCTTTATATTATTATATAGACACAATATGGATAAAATTGCAGCTATTGTTCTGGCGTCAGGCAAAGCCATGAGATTTAAATCAAATAAACTTCTATATGAGGTAAACTCAAAACCCATTATATATTATGCGATAGATAATGTTGCAAGGTCTAATTTCCAGCAGCGCATTATAGTATTGAGGAGCCCAGAAATATCAGATTATTCAGAGCGATTTGGGTATAAAGTTGTGTGGAACAAAGATTACGAAAATGGCATGTCATCTTCAATTATACATGGAATTGAAAATGTTTCTCCTGACATTGAGGCAGCTATGATTATCCCTGGAGATATGCCACTACTCGATAGTAACACATTTAATGGATTAATAGAGCATTTTAAATCCTCAGGTAAGGGCATATCTGGATTTGAATATAATGGAACTATAATCAGCCCTGTAATATTTGCCAGAAAATATTTCAGTGAACTTAAGGAACTCAGTGGAGACAAAGGTGCAAAATCAATCATTGTGAAACATTACGGTGATTTTTCTCATATGATAATTTCTGGAGACCTGCTTATTGATATAGACACCATGGATGACGCTTTAAAATTTAAAAACTTAATAGAACATAAAAATTAAAATAATGTACGGCAATAGAAAAACATGAAAATAGCTATCAGGGCTTTGCAGTCGCGTAGAATGCCGTTGGAATCTGCAATGGAGTACATTTCCTCTTTAAATTTTCCCGAAAATGAAATCATTGTGTTTCCTGAGAAATTTATAACTACAAAAGTAGACATGAATTCACTTGGCAGTCTACTGAAGTCTATTAAAATAAAAAATACAATTATACTGGGCAGTCTTTCATATGTTGACCGGTTTGTATATAACAGGTCTTTCCTGATCCGGAATAGAGAGATAATCGGTTGGCAGGATAAAATAAATTTATATAAGGCAGAAAGCACAAAATATACATCGGGAAACCAGCTAAAACTGTTTAATATTGAAGGGCTTAAAATTGGCATACTGGTATGCTACGATCTGGATTTCCCCGATTATGCAAGGATACTTTTCAGGAAGCATTGCGATGTTATTTTTAATCCTTCCCTGATCAGAAGAGATTTCCACAGTGAATGGCATCTCTACGTTAAAACAAGGGCACTTGAAAACAGGATACCAATTATTTCTGTAAATTCAATTTCAGATGATTTTCAGGGAGACTCAATAGTGGTGGCACCGGAAGAAGGAGTAGGGGGTGTTAGAATAAATGCCGTCACATCAAAATGTGATGATATTGTATATCAATTCGATACATCAGATTATTCAAAAGCAAGAGAGCAGAGGTTGCGTGAAGAAAACCTCAATATACAGAATGTAAACTTCCTTGAAGCTCCAGAATAAGTTAAAAGTATTGCATATTTATGTTAGGTTTTTATTTTATGCTATTATAACCCTATATGGATTTTAAATTTGAAGGGGAAAATATAAAACACAAACTGGTAGACGTGGGCCTGTACAGGGAACTCATAAATTACGATACTGTTCTGGAACCGGGAAAAATTTCAACTGGTTACAGCTATCCCATTAAAGCCTTCGAGAAATTTCTGGGTTATTATGACAATTACTACAAAATTGCAAATAATCCCTCCACATCATTTAACACGGATTTCTCATTTGTCTATAGTGCGTGCATGTACACTAAAAAAGAGAACTCTGACATGGTTATTCTTGATGGAAAACCTGCAACAGGATATGTTGATAGGTATGAAAAACCACTTGAAATATTCAGAAAAAATACCGGCATAAGGGGCAGCTTTGTATTCAATATTAAAAGATATAGAAAATACAGTGAAGCTAAAGGCTTAAGTGAATCTTCCGCCGTGGCATCCGCTGTTGCCAGAAGTTTGATAAAGAATGTTTTCGGTGAAATGGCCGCTAAGGATGATAGTTACGTATCCCGCTATGCAAGGTTAGTATCCGGATCCGGTACAAGGGCAGCAATTAATGGGCCATCCATATGGCTGTCTTATCCGGGAATGCAGGAACAGAATTCATTTGCTGTAAAGATTCCAGCTGATGTTGATAAAATAAACTATGCCATATTTCCTAAAAATATAGATTACCAGACCTCTAATGCACATTCTGAAGCTGTACAATCAATATTTTATAATTCCTGGTTAAATGAGAAATATAAAAAATTAAATGAAATTATTGATGGAGGGTTTAACATTGAACTGATGATGAACCGTGCAATGGAGGATATGTATGCACTTAATTCTGTGCTTCTATCAAGGGGAAATGTTATCCAGACAGCCGAAAGCATCAGTTTATTGAAGAATTTTATAGAATTTTCAAAAAAGCATGAGGGAATT
>JAKAAU010000276.1 GCA_021802165.1 Thermoplasmata archaeon | reverse complement strand
AAGGTGGAATAACAGTGATATTTTTTTCGTTTACATTAAATTCCGATATTATTTGATTTTTGATGTGCGATGTCAGTGTGACAATATTATCATATTTCATATATTCTCTAATATATTTTTTTATAAAATGTTGCTTTATATTTTCCATCATGTTGTCATTTTCTACATTCCTGTGAAATGGAATGATATCATGGATTGTAATTACCATATTTTTATTTTTAAAAATAGGCTTTATAGTCTGGGATGTGATATGTATTATATCACTGGAATAATCTATAAGGTTAATTCCTGATTTGAATGCCAGCCCCGATATGGCATAATTCAATAAGGGCGATTTAAACCCGGTATACGGTTGCTTATAAAAACTATCTAAAAATTTGCGGTTAAAAAGAAACTGGAATATTTTGCTTTCCGGGGCTAGCAAAAGATAAAGGTCCTGTGCATATTTGCCTACCCCGGTTAATGGTAAATCAGTTGTGACATATGTAACCACTCTCCCATATGAAAGAGATATATAAAAAACATGCCGATGATTATATGCGGTTGTTTCATTATATATGACATAATTTAGAATGATATAACCACACACATGTTAGCTTTTCTATTAGCAATTAAGGCTTTACAGTGTTTTTCTGTCCTACATTTATTTTTTAATGTAAGCTGGCATATTATGTGTGTTCTCAAGAATCATTATATTTGCGGGACTATACCTGTTTATTATTGTATAATTGCCATTCATTAAACCGTTGTTAACAATAATTTGCAAAGAGTGGTTTTCTCCCTGGGTAGCCCAGAAAGAATTGTTCTGTATAACAACGTATCTAAATTCTGGGAGAATATTATAATATCCCGGAGACCATGGAGTGGAATAGGCGTTAATGTCATTGCTAAAATATGGCATCAGTGAGTTTTGCGTTAGTATGTATGAATTGGGAGGAAGATTACTGGAAACATTGATAAGAAAAGAAGCAGCCCCACCAGAATTTTGCTCAAATATATCATTCATTGTACTGTGATCTGTGTGTTGCATGCCAGGGGGTGATAATAACCCGAATGGTATAGATATAACCAGCACCACGATTATTAATATACTTATAACAGGTATCCATATATTGTTATTATGTATTTTTGCAGATACTTTCTTAGCACGTAACCTTATAGATTTATTGTGCCTATAAATATACTTTCCAAATGATATTACATTATATGTACCGATTATTGCAGATATATATATCGCCCCTGATACCATAGCAGAATACTGGTAACCGAGCTGGTAATATGCTGCGTATGAGGAGGGCATAGCATACATAATATATGGTAATAAAAGAATTAACGATAATGGTGAAAACAGTGGAAGGTAAATATTTGATTTGAATAAAAGATTAAGATAAAATATTTTTACACCAGCATTTGTTCCTATAATTGAAGAAAATTCTCCAGGATTATGGAATAGCAATAATAACAATGCAAATGGTGAACTCACAGGTGTTCCCACTTCACCGGTTGTTGGCAATGCTGAGAATGCTGATACTCCAGATATATCCGCTTTCATAAAATCTGCAAATATCAGATATACATACAAAATTGCAATGAAAATAATAAAGTAGCTAAAATTCTTTATCCCGGTTGGTTTGGATTTTGCTGATAGCCAGGTACCAATTTTCTTTCCCCTTGATGTGTGGAGGAATAGAAATTCGTACAATAATAATATGGCAACAATATAAATGAAATTGGCATGCAGGCTTATGATGAACGCCAGGGAGATTATCTGAAGTACTCTCCTTTCTGTTAAAAAAGCGTAAAATGCAAGTAAAAAGAAAAATGGAAGGAATGCCATATTGTGGAATGAAAATGATATGAGGCTTTCTGTAAATGGAGAAAATTCATAAGCTAATAAAAAGCCGATTGATACCAGATAAAGCAACTTCATGGACTTTATATGGTCTTTTAATAGTTCCATTGAAAGTAGATATACTATGTATCCCCCCATTACAATAAAGAAGTCTTCATATATCATTAGAGAAAGTGGAGATGGGAATATGTAATATATAGGCACCTGGGTAAATTTAAAAATTGTGAAATGCTGTGCCAGTGTATTTTCACCTAGCAATGGTGAGTAAAACATCCCTTCGTGAATAAAAGTATAGAGGCTCTGTGCATTAATTCCTAAATCAAGGGCTGATGTTCCCAGCGAATAATACTGAAGGATAGAAAATATGGAAAATACTATGAAGAACGCAAGGGCTATTGAAAAGGCCAGAAAATCTTTTTTATGATCACGAATGTATTGAGGTATTCTTTCTCGCAGGTTTGAAAACATCTAAATCTATAAGTAAATATTATTAATTAATATATTCTTTTACTGCCGGCAACTGCATCAGAATTCTTATAACTGAGTTTTATGTCATACTGAATGGAGAAATACATTGGGGAGAAGCCCTGAATAATGCTTCAATAAATTTATTAAATACAGATTAATAACAACTAATGCCATTTGAAATTACATCCGATCCTCTAATTAAAGATGTAAAAATAGTAAATAGTAAAAAATTCGAAGATAACAGAGGATTCTTTGAAGAAGTATACAGGGAGAAAATTTTGAAGGATTT
>JAKAAU010000275.1 GCA_021802165.1 Thermoplasmata archaeon | reverse complement strand
AAACTATTCAGGAACTACCTCTATGATAATACATTAACAGACCCTGACCTTATTTTAAGGACAAGTGGCGAGGAGAGGATTTCTAACTTCCTCCTCTGGCAGTCTGCTTATTCCGAGCTATACTTTTCCGATGTTAACTGGCCAGACCTGAAAAAACTGGATTTTTTAAGGGCAATATATTCCTATCAGTCAAGAAAAAGGAGGTATGGAAAATAATGTATGTTGCAATTGATGACACAGACAGCCAGGATAAGATGTGTACTACCTACCTTATCTACGAAATAATTTCCCGTGGCGAATACGATATTATAGGAAGCCCGGAACTCGTCAGGCTCAACCCGAATATAGGGTATAAAACGAGAGGAAATGGAGCACTTAATATTAATCTCGGAAAAGGTTCAGGGAATACCTCTATTATAGGAAAGGCAAATGGCAAATTTATTAAATCATATGAAAAAGTTGCCGGAGAACCTGACAAACAAGAATTGATGGATTTTATCTCATCAATTGTAGAAGATTTCTATGTAAAAGATGATGATAAAACTAATCCGGGAATAGTAATATCAAATGATAGATTCCATTCTGGACTTTACGGAAAAGCCCTTCAGGATGACATAAGTATAGAATTTATAGAAAATTATCTTTCCGGGAGGGCAATTTACAGGAAAATAAAAACAGGGCATGGCATAATAGGGTCGTCTGCTTCCCTTGCATGGCCTGGAAAAAGGTATACATATGAACTGCTAGACTACAGATATCCAAATTATGGGGATATAACATATGGAGAAAAAATTGATATTTCCTCAATTCCGGAGAGTTTTTATTCAACATTCAACAATATTGACATTAAAAACAGATACCCTGCAATTTTCCCGAAGCCGAAGACACCGGTGATATTTGGGGTCAGGGGAGTCGATAAAAATGACCTCATAACAATATATGATAGAATAAAGGAAAGGCATAATATTGATGATCAGGGCTATATTATATACAAAACAAACCAGGGCACAGATGACCACATAATGCCAGAACCGGATTATCTCTCCAGCATGGGCTCATATTCCCTTACCGGCGTAATATCCGGGGAGCCCTATACAATAGAAGGTGGGCATAGCTTTGTAAATTTTAAATATAAGAATGAGGAAATAAAACTGGCTGCTTTTGAACCTACAAAAGAATTCAGGAAAGTATTGATGTCAGTGATACCCGGTGATATTGTAAGCGCTTATGGTTCATATGCTAAGGGAACTATAAAACTTGAGAAACTTCGCGTTATAAAAAAAGCCAGGCTATATAGGAAAGAGCCTCCGGTATGCCCGGAGTGCCATGTTAAAACCAGGTCCAAGGGCCAGATGGATTACAGATGCCCTGTATGCAAAAAACGTTATAAGAATCCAGAAATTACTGAAATAACAAGGGAGTTGGAGGAAAAATTCTATGAGGTGCCCGTAATAGCGAGGCGTCACCTTTCCATGCCATTAAAATTGATGCCGTACTTTTCAGATATACCGCAAACCAGCGGGGTGTCATAAATGATATGCATCACAGGAATCCCGGGCTCCGGCAAAACAACAATATGCAAAATGTTGAATGCCAACGGAATCAAGTGCACAGGGTTAAATGATATCGCATCTGAGTGTGGGGCCCTGAATGGTAATACCGTGGATGTTGATGTATTGAGAAGGGAGAATATAAACTCTGAAGTTGTTGAATCCCACTATTCCCATATGCTGGAATGCAAATATGTAATAATACTTGAAGATAATGAGGAACAGTTAATCAGGAGAATGAAATCCAGAGGATATCCGGAATCTAAAATTAAGGAAAATATTGATGCCCAGCGTTCCGGGGTGATTTACTGGGAAGCATCTGACAGGCTGCCCGCAAACCATATATTTGTTGTACATGAAGATTCCAGGAGCATTAATGAAGTGTTTAAAGATGTGATGGGCATCATATTATCGCTTCATGATAAAGTTAATTAATCTATTTCCTTTTATCACATATGTACAAATGCGATGATATTAAAGAAATAAGGGTCAGATATGCTGATGAAACTGACAGGGAATTAAGTGCTGAGGAAATTAAAGAAGCGTGTAATAAAGCCAATGAGGCTAACGATTCCATAGAACGTGTTTTAATGAAGAAGGAACCAAAAGAAGTAAGATATGTGGAAATAAACCCAAAAAAGTATACAACCCTTAAGAACGAGGCAGGTACAGTGCTTAAACCAATGCCACCCTATTAAATTTAACGTTTTTCAGGGTGTAGAATGGAATGTGCAAAAATAAATTATTATTGCATGGCTATATTATTCTGTAATAATATAATCAATAAATTTCGTGCCAGTAAAGACCATGATTTAATAAAATTAATACCTTAACACCCTTTATAAGGTGCGTTTATATAAAACAATAGTTTATTTATCCAGCTTTTTCTTCAAATCATTTATCTCAGTCTGAATTGACTTGTCCATAGGATTTTTTCTAGCCTTCTGCTCGAGTTCATCAATTTTCATTTCAATGCTTTTTCTTTTTCTATTTAAATCTCTTTTTCCGAGTCCCATTATTTATGATATTAACATTGTATAAAAATATTGATTAAAACTGGTAC
>JAKAAU010000274.1 GCA_021802165.1 Thermoplasmata archaeon | reverse complement strand
GGCCAGCAGAGATGCCCTGGAGTGCCTGAACAGATGCGGGTATATCCTCTTTTCAATCCCTGTTCTTTCCTTCAAATTGATTAACAATTTCCTTGCATCGTAGTATTTCATGGGCCTATGCATATTCTGCTTTTGCAGGCCGGTAAACAGGCTTTCATCCTTGTCATCCTTGGATCTGATGTAGTCCTTAAGATACGATATTGAATCCCCGACAATTCTAACGGATCTATTTCCTGTCTTCCCATGCACCCTTAAAATCATTCCATATTCATCGAACACTATGTCATCCATTCTCAAAGTCAGTATTTCACCTATCCTGCATCCCGAATCATATAATAATGAAATCAGGGCCTTATCCCTGGTGTTGTTGCATGCATCTATCATCCTTTCAATATCGCCCCTTGTTATGAGCTCCATCTTCTTGTCATGGCTTGACTTATGGCTATATTTTATATTGAAGAAATCAGGAAGACTGCCGAACAGCCATTTATAAAACCTTTTCATTACATTTTCATAATCCATTATGGTGCTGTCTGAATAATTTTTCTTCAATTCCAGAAACATACTTATTATGGCCTTTTTATCAGGATTTAAGAATTTCCCCTTCAGGTGTTCATATATCATTCTCAGCCTTACCAGATAAAAATATTCCCGGTATTTTGTTATCCCGGTAATCTTTACCTCGTTTACAAAATCTATTATCTGGATCCTTTCATTTTCAGGTATTTTATCCAGTCTCCTGTACTCAGCATTAAGATCCCTGTCAATGGAATATATGTCCATAATATGCCTAGCGATTGGAAGCGTATTAAACCTTTAGGCTAATTTCGGCTCACGGCATTGTCCTAAAAACCAAATGTTTTAACCAGTAAGATACAGAAAATTTTAATTTGATTATGTGCAAAACATTGAAAAACAAAAATGATTATATCAATCTACTGAATTTTTATAAATTATATTATTTTTTATCCTTGTCGTATTCCTGGAAAGCCAATGATGCTGCTTCCTTGTAAACCTCTTTATGTGTTAAATTTGCTAGCTGTTCTAAACTCCTCGCAACCCATAATTTATCATAACCATGCGCTTCTGCAAATTTTAAACCCCTCTCATAATTTTCCTCCGCAGATAATTCATCGGAATAGCCAGGATGATTTGATGTTGTCTGCATATCTATACCCATTTCGTATTTTTTATTATCATATTTATTGTCAGTCTCTTTATTTTCTTCCTGATCTTTTAATCCTTCTATTTCTTCACTTAATCTATGTTCATGCCTTTCGCGGACATTTTCATTTTCTTTCATTTCATGTTCAGGTATCCAAACATCCTTTCCATTTCTATGAATATAATGGCCCTTTACTTTTGTTTCATTATTATCTTTATCATCACTCATCTTCATTACCTTAATATTTAATTATAATATATGTTAATATAAATATTTTCTGCATCATATAAGTAAACATGATGTCCTGTAATTACTATCTATATACTTAATACTCTTTTACAATTAAACTACCTCTAGTTTTCCCATATTTCAGAGATGGTATTATAACAGGCATGTCCTCTATGGAAAGTAACATTATGATCTAAATCCTTTTCTCCATCACTTTCTCAAATTTTTATTTGGCTATGGATAGTTTATCCTTGATAATATACATCATTCTATCCATTCTATTGGAGAAAAATTGAAGATAATGATCTATAAGTATTTTCTCACGTTTGCTGTATAGCTCTATTGTATATGATCTCCTTGTTGTATATTCCAAAGCACACTACTAACATTGAAGCATCTATTTTGGAGTCTAAGAGTTTAGGAATACGATTGAAGATAAATTTAATATAACAACAAACCTTATATAGGATTATGTATTTTAAATTATAATGAATTCCGTAACGTTCATCAGGCAGTTATACTTTTTGTTGCTTGACTAAACGTTATCTTCATTAAAAAATTTTTGGAGGTAATAAGATGTATTTTTATGATAGTAGAGGCTATGGCGATTTTTTCAATATGGGAGAATATAGCAGGAAGGGATATGAGCCAGTAAGAAAGAAAATAAGCATATTTGACACAACACTCAGGGATGGAGAACAGACACCTGGAGTTTCATTTTCAATGAAGGAAAAGTATGAGATTGCAATGAAATTAAACGATGCCGGAGTAAACATAATTGAGGCCGGATTCCCTGCGGTCTCCCATGATGAACTCACAACAGTGAAGCGTATCAATTATGATTTAAACAACACATGCTCACTGGCAAGATGCAATAGAAATGATATAGATAAGGTCATAGAATCAAATTCCAGTATAATACACCTGTTCATAGCAACATCAGACATACATATGCAGTATAAGCTGAAAATGTCAGGCGATCAGGTTTTTGACAGGATAACTGATTCCGTTGAATATGCCAGGTCACACGGGCTCAGGGTAATATTTTCACCAGAGGATGCCACAAGAAGCAATATGGATTTTATGGAAAAAATAATAGGAGCAATAGATGTTGATACTGTAAATTTTCCTGATACCATAGGCATAATGAATCCAATGTCCATGTATTATTTTATAAAAAGAATAAAAGAATTTACCAACAAAAAAATAAGTGTACACTGTCATA
>JAKAAU010000273.1 GCA_021802165.1 Thermoplasmata archaeon | reverse complement strand
CACTACAGTAATGAGAATTCATGAGAGAAATTAGAAGAAAATGATGTTTTCATGTTAAAGTGCTATATTTCACCATCTACTATTGACACATGCGGAGAGTCTGAAATATTGGTTATGTATGAAATATAATATTCAAATATTCATTAGTAATGAACAATATCTTTCATTACTAATGAGAAGGTTAAAATAAAATCATATTATATTCATCTGTGATATTAAAAGATACACTGAGAAAGATAGTTGCTGAACAGAGAAAAGAAATAACTTTATTGAACAATACTGTTGAAAGGGATGCCCTCAGTGAGGTGCCTATTGATTTGCCATATGCTATAATTATATCAGGAATAAGAAGGGCGGGAAAAAGTACATTACTTCAACAATTACTTTTGAAATTTCCAAATTTTTATTATTTTAATTTTGAAGATACCAGACTTATTGATTTTGATACTGCGGATTTTGAGAAATTGAACCAGGTCTTACTGGAAGAATATGGAATATCTAAATTTTACATTTTTGATGAAATTCAGAATATAAAAGGCTGGGAAACGTTTATCCGGTCTGGACTTGATAAAGGGAAGCAATTTTTTATAACGGGCTCAAACGCATCTCTTTTGAGTATGGAACTGGGAACCAGATTAACAGGAAGGCATATAAACATCGAATTATTCCCATTTTCATTTAATGAAACCCTAAAATTTTACAATAAAGAAAAATCCATTGAAACATTTGATGAATATTTTAAAGAGGGTGGATTCCCACAATATTTAAAATATAAAAGAACGGAAATACTTCAGGAGTTGCTTTTAGATATACTTTATAGGGACATTGTTTCCCGGCATAATATCCGCGATGCAAAATCTTTGCAGGAGCTTGCAATTTATCTCTTAAGCAATACGGGAAAGGAATTTTCATATAACAACCTGATGAAAATGTTCAGTTTCGGCTCGGTAAATACTCCAATATCGTACATATCTTATATGGAAGACAGCTATCTCTTATTCTCGATACCTAAATTTGATTATTCCCTGAAAAAGCAGGCGATCAGCAAAAAGAAAATATACGCTATAGATAACGGGCTTATCAGAGCCAACTCCACATCATTTTCCTCAGATAGGGGAAGAATGCTTGAAAATCTAGTATTCATCGTACTGCGCAGAAAATATAAAAACATATACTATTTTAGTGAAAAGGGTGAATGTGATTTCCTCGTAAAACAGAATGGATCAATAAACATGGCAATCCAGGTCTGCTATGAATTAACAGACGACAATAAAGATAGGGAAATAAACGGTTTACTTGCGGCTCTCGACGCTTTCAATTTGAATGAAGGATTGATACTAACATATAATCAGGAAGATAGAATAGATGTTAATCATAAAAATATCAATGTCATACCTGTGTGGAAATGGTTGTAGATAATAAAATCTTGATTTCTCTCGATGTTGTCAGGTTTGAAAGTAATCGGATCTGGTAGGTTAGCAACTAATCAGATGGAGCAGATTAAATCCACTTTAATTCGTAGTTTTCTAGTTGCGAATTATTCAGGGTAGTGCTTTTAGTGACATCCTACACGGGCATAAATTTTGCAGGGTCGCCGCCCATGATTTTGGTTCATCTTTATCTGCTGTGCTTCTTATGGTATGTTATAAATTTATCAACGAGTTTCTGTTTACCTATTCTAAGTATTTTTACAGTTGCATTTTGTTCCCTGTATATGGAAACATCACCGGAATCTTGGTATTATTCTCTTATTTCAAGTCCCAGTTCCTCCTTTACACTAGCACATGAAGAGTTTGTATTATATGTTTTCCCGGAAAATATATATAAAATATATACTTTGATTTCTTTTTATGTGTACTAAATAAACCTTTAAAACACATTCAAATTAGAGATTTAGGGCTTATGAACTGAATAAAAAAATTATAACCGGAAATTAAGTATAATAAAGGTGGATTTATATTATTTTTATAATATACATAAAATTTATTATCACATTTATTATTATATTAAATGGAAGACAAGAATTTTTTTTGTGAAATAACCAAAAGCGAAATGGGCTACGATGAGGATGTATTTCTGTACTTTTCAATTATGGATGAATTAACGGCATTAATAGCTGAAATAAAAACGTACGATAAAAATTATAAAAATTACGATGACCTCCTAGAATTCTCATGGAAAATTCCGGACTATGAGTATGAAAATATAGAAATATTAAAAAATATTGATATGGAGAAATATCGTTCTTATAGAGCAACTGAAATATTAAAGCACAGCAACATGGCATCAATATTACTATACAAGGCATATTCCAAAACAAGAATTGCACTGAATTGTTTTGTTAAGGTCTCGCATGATAAAAGGTTTAATATGCTATTCAATAATGAAAATTTAATATTATTAAAGGGTCTAAAGGACTTTTTTTTATACCGGTTCTTTGAAATCAACGAAAAATGATATATAGACATTAAAATTGTTGTTATATCATTCCAATACTGATAATGCAGCTATAGATACGACTATTTTCTATGGTTTAGTTTCCTTTATTGCATTGGTCATCGGATAGGCATTGATGCTGTTATCTATTAAAATCTTGCACATTAATCAAAATACATTAAATATATTATATATTTC
>JAKAAU010000272.1 GCA_021802165.1 Thermoplasmata archaeon | reverse complement strand
TTAATTCTGCACGGTATCTTGTTTTAACAATATTTTCTGAATAATTTTTGCCATTTATGTTATCCCATATCTTTGATGATAATTCCCTGGCTTCTTCCTTCGTAAGCTCTGAATACTTCCTGAAATAGGAGTCTTTGTCTTTAAATGCAGTTTCCATTAGCAGGAAAAACCGTTCAACAAACCATTCCTTAATATACTCTACCTTTGCATCTATAAATATTGAAAAATCAAGGAAATCGGAAACATAAATCTCATCCTTCCTTCCAGGATTTTTTACCTGCAATATATTCAGCCCTTCCAGTATCAGTATATCCGGGTCAACAATGTCCTGCTTTTCCGGAAGTATGTCATATTTCAGGTGTGAATATACCGGTATCTGTGTGCGGGCTACACCGGATTTTATGTCAACAAGAAAATTTATAAGGTCCTGGGTTTCATAACTTTCAGGGAAGCCCTTTCTTTCCATAATATTCTCTTCCATGAGCCTGGCATTGCTTTTAAGGAAATTATCTGTTGATACTATATAAATTCTCAAATCTGGATTTATTCTCTCTAATAGGGTTTTCAAAAGCCTCGAAGTAGTACTTTTTCCAACAGCAACACTCCCTGTCACCCCAATGATAAATGGCATTTTCCGGGGCTTAATGCCCATAAAATCGTTTCTCTCCCTGTAAAGGTTAATGTTATTATTTATTGAGAGCTGCAATAGCCTTGTAATAGGAAAATAAAAGTCCTGTATTTCAGATGCAGTGATTTTATCATTTAATGCAAGTATCCCTTTAATATCACTTTCTGACAGAGTAATATTAAGATTCCCCCTTCTCTTTGCCCATTCATCTCTACTAAAGCTAAGATATAGGTTTGAGCTGATGGTTCTCCGGGACAGGTAGGTCTTATTCATATCCATAAATGGTTAAATAGTATTTAAATTCTTGACAGGGGATATTATCTATTAATTTTTTCCTTTAATTTTCCTAAAAGCACCTCCAGGCCATTCCAGTCATGCACTATATCATATGACATGCAATAATCCAGCATAAGGTTATTCTGCCCTGATGCAAATCTCCTGTTGTCGGTCTGGAATCCGATGCATATTTTGCCAAAGGCATAAGCCATTCCAAGTTCAACGCAGGCACCTTCATCCGGCACCCTGCCATCCATCACCATAATAAGTGCTGATGAGGATTTAAGGGCATCAACATCCCTGTCAAATACCCTTTTGCTCGTCTCAGGCCATAAATCAGGGTCTTTTAAAAGCATTTCGTCCTCCCCACCATCCCTCTGTGGCAGATAGGTTGTAAATCCGTGTTTTTCCAGAAAGGCTGTCAGTTCCCTGTTAAATTTCAATTCCATTTCATTAAACAGAGGGGCCGAAATATAAAAATCATATGATTTCATTATGCTTTATTTGAATAATAAATAAAGTTTTTTTGAAAAGCATTTAAATTCTATACATCATTATAATTCCAGATAATTATTTAGGCAGTAGTCATATGCAAAAAAGCAATTATTTAGCTGGTACCGATCCATTGTTCCTGTCTACGCCAAATTGCCATATATCCTGTCCACAAGCCCTTTGCGGTAGGCTTCTGAATTTATACCGGTAGCCACTCTCTTCTTTCCTCCACGCTTTTCTATAAATTCTGTAGCCCCGTCAGGTTTCACTGCAATTTCCCCATCCACAAACTCAAAGGCATCAGGTTCTATGAAGGAAAATACTGCTATGGGATCATGCATTTCAAAACTGCCATGCTCTTCTATCATAAATTTTGTGGTTTTATGGATAAAATCTTCTAATGGGCTGCCAGAACTATTCGGCGGTATACTTTTTATTGCCAGTTCCCTGTTCATTGTAACGTCCAGTGGAACAATAGTTTCATTGATATCCTCTTCCATGACTATCTTAGCCGCTTCAGGGTCATAAAATATATTAAATTCAGCATTTCCCATGTTTCCCTTTCCACAGGGGGTAATGCCGAATGCCCCTCCCATAATAATTATCTGTTCTATGTTCTCTTTTATACTATTATCCAGCCTCATGAGGATTCCCAGGGAAGTTAAAGGAGATGTACAGATTATTGTATGTTTTTCCCGTTTTAATGCTTCATACATTTTAATTATTCCATTATGGTGGTCTTTTTCCAGAACCGTATCATTAAATTTGTATGATCCAAGCCCATTATCTCCATGAAAATTTTCATAATAATGGGGTTTGATAAGCGGCCTGGCAGACCCATGGTATACAGGACAATCGAAATCAAGCAACTTTGCCACACCGGCTGTATTCCTGTAAGTATTCTCAAGCAATGAATTTCCTGAGGAAGCGACAATGAATTCTGGAGTTATATTGTACTGCTTCAACAAAATCATAGCAAAAGCGTCATCGATTCCAGTATCCACATTAAGAATAACCCTGTTCATTTCTGATTATAACCTGCTTATAAAAATATTTTGCCATTATATTTCCTTTCACCCTGTGCAGAAATAATAGTAAGTATTGCCATATATAACAATTGAATTCCCAATTTAAATACATGTAAACGCTAAAATTAATATCTGTATATATTATACTTTCATAGATAGCAGGAATTCGAGCCTATTTCCTATTCAATGGGTTCAGCCCCATAATGTATGTA
>JAKAAU010000271.1 GCA_021802165.1 Thermoplasmata archaeon | reverse complement strand
CTAATTCTCCGGTATAATTCAATGGCAACTATATTTTCCATTTTCTTGCCCTCCTGTTTTGAAAATTTAAATGATAAAGCATTGTATATTCCTGTGTCTATAGAGTAAATCTTTTTCAATGATTTGTTCTGTTGTCTTTTTGAGTAACTATACTTTTCAAGTGTTATAAACAGATATGAAGCTGAGAGATATTTGAAATACCGTTCCACCGTTTCGATGCCTATGTTATACGTTCTACTTATAGATCTTAATGATACCACCTCACTGATGTTAGATAATAATTCTACCGAAATTTGCTCCAGCTGCGATATATTCCTTATTTTATATCTTTTTGCCACATCTTTTATAATGATATCATTGAAATAATTTTTAACCAGTTCTTTTTTGACCTCGGGATTATCTATAATTGTAACTTCGGGAAATCCTCCATATTCAATATATTCATGGAGCATGTTGGTTATTTCAAATTTTTTATTAATAATATCGATTTCTGAATTTATATAAATTCCTCTAAAATTCAAAAACTCATGAAATGAAAGTGGGAATACAAGAATATACATATGCCTACCGGTTATAAATGTTGCATATTCGTCACTTAATAATTTGGATGAAGGTCCTGTAACTATGCATTTGACGTTTTTTGTCTCAACGAGATATCTGGCGAACCGTTCCCAGCCATCAGCATTCTGTGCTTCGTCGATTACGACTATTTTTAAATTATCTGGACTGATATACTCGTAATATGCTTGAATAATGTCCATAAGCATATTTGAATCAATATTTACTGGCAATCTGGGATCCTCGAGATTGATTATAAGCGAATCTTTTTTATCATAATGTTCCTGTATATATTTTACGCATAAACTGGATTTTCCAGATCTTCTGATGCCCTTTACCACATTTATGGTTTCTGACTCCAGATTCTTTGAAAGTTTTAAGCTATATTCCGATCTTTCTTTCAGGTTTTTATTGAAATTGCCCCACAAATTATAATCTCTCAATATTTCAATAAGTCCTGATTTATCTCAACCCATATAACATTATACCTTAAATATATTGGAATTTGACCCATATGTGGTTCATTTTCATATGGATTTGACCCACTTAGAATTATTAAGGAAATTTGCAGTAAAAGGATTACTTTATATTGAAGTATGGATATTTATATTCCCTGATTAAAAAATTTTAAATGTTTAAACCCATTCGCGTATAATGGGAAACCTGAATGACCTGTTGTATCTTCTAATCTATGCAAGAGGTAAATCAATGAGGGATAATGAAAATATTTCGACAAAGACCCATCTTCAGAAAGAAATATTCCTTCTGCAGAAAAGATATCCATTTAACGAATTAACACCTAAATATGAGTTCATACCATTGTATTATGGCCCATTTTCTAAAGCAGTGGCAATAGATCTCAATACAGGTATATCTATGGAATTAATATCGAACGATGATAATATAATATTAACACCACAGGGTTTTAAATATGCCTCTAAAATTTGGAATTCACTTGGAGATGATTACAAGAAAACAATTATACAGACTAAAGAAGAATTTAATAGGATGACGGTGGAACAGTTGATAGATTACGTATACGAACATTATCCGAAGTTCGCAAAAAAATCTGCATTGTTAAAGGGAAATGTAGATAATTATTTTAATCAATTCTGGAAGGAGGAGCAATTATCAGATAGTTATTTTGTTGAAATTGTTCGTAAAAATAGGGAACATATTGCTTAGAACTGTTATTGATACTAATGTATGATACTCTTAAATCAGTTCTAATCCATATTGTCATCTCGTTTATCATAATAAGTTTGCACCACTTTTTATATATATGTAAGGGTTAATGATCTATGGAAGATTCAGATAGATATAATGATGAATTAAAGTCCCTGGAGGAAGCAATTATAAAGGACCCGGATAATCCGGATAATCATAATGATAAGGGAAATCTACTGGTGAAAATGGGACTTAATAATGAGGCAATAAAAGAATATGAAATAGCCATCAAGCTTGATCCAGAGATTGCCGGCTATTACTATAACAAGGGCATAGCAATGCAGAATTTAAAGAACTATGTGGGAGCCATAATAGCCTATGAGAAAGCTATCTCTCTTGATCCTGATGACCCAAATTTTCATTTTAACCGTGCAACTGCACTGGATTCCATTAAGCGCTGGGACGACGCCATAAAGGAATACGATGAGGCAATCAGACTAGACCCACAGAAATCCTATTATTATGGCAACAAGGGACTTGATTTAGCAGATCTCCAGCGTTACAGTGAGGCAGCTGATGAATTTAACAGAGCAATAAAACTGGAACCGGAGAATCCCTATTATCATTATAGTAGAGCGAGGGCACTAAATGCTTTAAAAGAATATAAGGAGGCAGAATCGGAATTCCAGGAATCAATCAGGCGTGAACCAGACAATTCAGGGTTTCATTTCGGCAGAGCTGAGGCATTGAACGAGTTGAAACTTTACGAAGAGGCAATAAAAGAATATAGTATATGTATACAGCTTGATCCTAAGTATATGGGGGCTTATTACAATAGTGGACTTATATTATCAAAGCTGGGCCGTTATAAGGATGCCGTTAAAGAATTTGACGTGGCAATCCAATTAAAACC